>PUNW01000266.1 GCA_003552665.1 Spirochaetaceae bacterium
CTGCTCGCGCGGGCGCGGCTTGCGCCGGGGTGGCCCGCCCGGCGCCGGCCTGCGCAGAGGCGCCGCCGCGATGGGCGGCTGCGACGGGTTGCGTGGTACGTGGGACCGCGAGCGGTCGCGGCCGGGGTGCGCGTGCCAGCAGGATCTGCCACAGCTGAATACGGCGGGTGCGGAACGCAGCCGCGCAGGAGTTCAGAAAAAACCGCCACATGCGGTAGAAGCGCTCCCCGTACCGGTCGGCGATCTCGAGCCAGTGTTCCCGGAAATTGTGATCCCATGCCATCAGCGTATCGTCGTAATAGGGGCCGAAACTATGCAGGTCCTCGACGAGAAACCGGGACTCAGCGGCCGCCGCAAGCTGTGCCAGCGAGGGAAGCATGGAGTTCGGGAAAATGTACTTCTCGATCCAGGGATCGCCCGAGGATACCGAGCGGTTGTTCCCGATTGTGTGCAACAGGAACAGGCCGCCGGGTTTAAGACAGCGATAGGCGGTTTGCATGAAGGTAGGATAGTTCTTCTGCCCCACGTGTTCCACCATGCCGACCGATGCGATTCGATCAAATTGACCGGTAAGATCGCGATAGTCACTGAGCTCGATGCGAACCGGCAACCCTTTGCAGCGTTCTTCAGCGGCCGAGGCCTGTTGCTCGGAAACCGTAACGCCGACGCCTTCGACACCGTAGCGTTCGGCCGCGTATTGCAGCAAGCTGCCCCAGCCGCAGCCGATATCGAGCAAGCTCATCCCGGGCTCAAGCTCCAGTTTGCGGCAAATGAGATCGAGCTTGGCCTCCTGGGCTTCCGCCAGGGTTGAAGCCTCAGCCCAATAGCCGCAGCTATAGACCATGCGCGGGTCGAGCATGCGTTCAAACAGGTCGTTGCCGAGGTCGTAGTGCTGCTTGCCGATCTGGAACGCCCGTCGGCGCGCCTGGGGGTTCATTATGCGCCACCACACCGCCAGCATGATTGCCCTGAGCGATTGCTTGGCGCGTTCTTCCAACTGTCCTTCGAACAGGCGTTCGCAGAACTGGTCGATACGCTCGACATCCCAAGCTCCGTCCATATATGCCTCGCCGAGATACAGGGAGCCGCCGGCGAGGGCCCGGCCGTAGAACCGCAGGTCGTGGACCTGGATGTCCCACGGTCTCTCGCCGTCGACTTGCACCCCGACCTCCTCAAGCAGTTCGCGTACTGTGCGCTCGGCCGTCGATTTCATTGCGTTTCCCCCTCTCCACGCGAGCGCGAGTGGGATCGCTACCGGGCCTCGCGCCCCAATCAACACTGCGCGACGTTATGTATTAGCCTATCATTGTGGTATCAGCGCTACAAGCCGGTCAGCACCACGCTGGACGGAACTCGGCCGAAGCGTTTGTGCGGAGGCGCTCAAACAAAGCTTGTATATACAATATATTTGCAGTATATTGCCGGTGAGGGTGGGATCCCACCGTCAGCCGGAGATAATTGGACGCAATGAGGCAGTATATGCGAACACATGACTTGATCGTTCTCGGGGGTGGGGCGGCCGGCCTGAGTGTGGCTTCCGGGTGCGCCCAGTTGGGGCTGAAGACTGCGGTCGTAGAGCGCGAGCACATGGGCGGGGATTGTCTGCACTACGGCTGCGTGCCCAGCAAGACCCTGATTCATCTTGCAAGCCGGTTTGCCGCTGCGCGCGGTGTCGACGGATTTGTGCGCGATGGACTCAGTGTTCCGCCGGCTGAGATGCCGGCGATCAACAAACAGATTGCCGGCGTGGTGGCGGCCATTGCGCACCACGACTCGCCGGAGCGGTTCCGTAGGCTCGGGGCCGATGTGTATCTGGGAGCCGCGGTTTTCAGGAGTGCGTACGAGATCGAGGTTGACGGTGAGCTGCTTTCGGCCGGCCGCATAGTTGTTGCAACCGGCAGCCGCGCAGCGCTTCCGCCGATTCCGGGCCTCAGGGAGTCCGGATGCCTGACCAACCGCGACGTGTTCAATCTGCCGGAGCTCCCGGCTTCGCTTCTCGTAATCGGCGGGGGCCCGATCGGAGTGGAGCTCGGCCAGGCGTTTCGGAGGCTCGGTAGCGAAGTTACGATCGTGGAGATGGCGTCACAGATTCTTCCCCGCGATGATGAGGAGCTGGCCGCTGTGGTCGCAGACCGGCTCCGCCGGGATGGCGTGCGCGTCATTGCGGGTGCGACTGTGGAGCAAGTTACCAACACCGCTCACGGAAGAGCGGTTACGGTGCGCAAGCAACAGGAGATTGAAAACATCCACGCAGAACAGGTCCTTGTGGCCGCGGGGAGACAAGGGAACGCCGACGGTCTGGCGCTCGCGCGGGCAGGGCTTGAGGCCGACCGAAGCGGTTTCATCCCGGTCGACGACAAACTGCAGAGCGCCGTAAAGCATATTTCGGCGATCGGCGACGCCAACGGTCGCTGGTTGTTCACCCACGTGGCGGGCGCCGAGGCGGCGCTGGTGGTCCGACGGTTGGCGCTGCATGCCGGTGGCAGGATCAACTATCGAAACGTTCCGTGGGTCAGTTATACCGATCCGGAGCTTGCCGCGGTCGGACATAGCGAGGCTTCCGCTGCGGCGGCCGGGATCAGGGCGCGCGCCGTTCGGCAGCGCTTCGACGGGGTCGACCGGGCGCATACCGAGGGGGCGATTGAGGGGCTTTTGAAGGTGGTGCTCGACCGCCGCGACCGCGTTATCGGTGTTCAGATTGCGGTGCGCGGGGCGGGGGAGCTGCTTGCGCCCGCGCTGCATGCGGTGAAGCAGGGGTGGAAACTCTCGCGATTCCGCGAAGCCATGATACCGTACCCCACAATGAGCGAAGCATTCGGCAAGGCTGCATCTTCCGAGCTCGCGCCGAAGCTGTTCAACCCCACCGTGCGAAAGATACTAAGGGGTCTTTTTCGGTATCGAGGAGGTGGTCCGGTAGCGGCCGAGGCCCGGGAGGCGAAGTGATGAAGTACCTATTGGACAGCTCGCAGGCAAAAGCAATTGGCGGGGGCGCCGTAATCGTGGCACTGGTTGCCATCGCCTATCTGTTGGAGGCGCCGGGCCACCTTCAGAATGCGCTCACCTGGGTTGACGGACTCGGCATCTGGGCGCCGGTGGTGTTCGTTGCGATGTATATCGCCGTATGCGTACTGGTCATTCCCGGCTCAATCCTCACACTCGGTGCCGGCGCGGTGTTCGGAGTGCTCCGGGGCACCCTTTATACTGCGGTCGGGGCTACCCTCGGAGCGACCGCGGCATTCCTGCTCGGGCGGACCTTGCTGCGCGACTGGGTTAAGCGTAAAGTTGAAGCGAGCCCGAAGCTCGCGGCCGTCGACGAGGCGGTGGAACGCGAGGGAGGCAGGCTTGTGTTTCTGCTTCGATTATCGCCACTGGTTCCGTTCAGTATTTCCAACTATGTATACGGTTTGACCGGCGTCAGGACGCTGCATTACGTCATCGCGAGCTTCGTCGGTATGCTGCCCGGTATTCTGCTGTAC
>PUNW01000311.1 GCA_003552665.1 Spirochaetaceae bacterium
CTCTCCGGTGAGCACACCAAAGCTTCTCTGGGCAACTATGAAGTCCAACCGGGCTGTGCATTCTTCAAACTGCCCGGAAGGGAAGGTATCATCGGGTGATATGTGTCTGGTAAAGGGCATGCTCTGCAGGCCAAAGTGTTCGCATATCTGCATGGGCTAATTCTCCTCCCGGGAAAGGTCGCGGAACTGCAGTCCGTCCAGCTGCGCCCTCTGCCTCTGGCGTTGTTCCTTTTTCAAAAGCCGCAGGTAGCTGAGACTGGTGGGGGGACGGCTTTTTTCTGTGGCTCTTGGTGCCACCACCGAATGATGCTCCCTGTGCAGGTCCACCGGTTGAGCATCGCCGTAATATTTGCCGTTGTAATAGACCCGCAGGGTCCCCAGGTCGGTGGGGTTGTAGTGTATGACCACCTTTTTGTCCACCAGGGCCCCGTCCACCTCGTATCGGTTTCCCTCAAAGGAGATGGTGGCGGTCTTCTGCACCTGCCGCTCATCCCGCCACAAAAAGGCCTCATCCACCTGCCGGCGGGTCACCGTCTGGGGTGAGAGGAGATAGTGGGCGAAGCGTTTTTCGGGCATCATGTCGGTCTCCGAATGCACCCTCCGGTTGTGATGCTGCCCCACCCAGGCGGCCATATAGTCGTTCAGCTGATGAAGGGATGTAACATCGTCCAAAAGCTGCAGCTCGGAGGTGAAGCTGGCGTTGACCTCCCTCCACAGTCTCTCAATCTTCCCCCGCCCCTCCGGGTGATAGGTCCTGCCGGTGATGACCTTGCCCCCCAGCTGGGCCACCGCCGCCTCAAAGCGGGGGGACAGGTATATCTTGCCGTGGTCCACATAGATGGCCTGGGGCACTCCCCCCTTCAGCAGCGCTTTTTTGCAGCAGTCGGTGAGGCTGACCAGGTCCTGGTGGTAGTAGAACTCGGCATGGATAATCTTACGAGAAAAATCATCCAAAAAACCGATGAGGTAGGTCTGTATGTTTCTCTGCTCGTCCTCCGGGTGGGGCAGCTTGGGTCCGTATTTGACGTCCGATTGCCACAGGTGGTTGGGAGCTTCGGCCTCAAAACGGCGGTAGGGTAGCTTCGTTCCGTCTTCCTCCTTCTGCTTTAGCACCCTTCGGGAGAGCCCCTCTCTTTTGAGATGCCTCGACAGGGTGGAGCGTTTGACCTCGCCTTCGGCGATTTCTCCGCTCATCTGCAGCATCTTTATGATCCTCCGGGCGCTTCTATCGGGGTTTTCCTTCCGCAGCTGGCATGCTCTTTCGAGGACTTCGGGATCTATGGCCCTGGGCCGATCCCTGTCGCTTCTGAACTTGGGCTTGAGCCCGTCAAAGCCCTCTTGCAAATATTTTCTCCTCCACCGCTTCAGGGTGGAAACCGATATCTCCGTCTTTTGCGAATGCGGTATGTCGTGCTTTTGTGCCGCCACCTCCCGCAGGTACTCGGTCAACGCCCCCCGTTTGAGGCCGTCTCTGAGCACGGGGAACAACAATCCGTGGCGGAAAAGCGCGATCTCTTCCTGTTTTTCCTCATCCAAGAGAAACCACCTCCACGATTCCCCTTTGTCCAAAGGGAAAATAACTCCCCGGGAAATTGCCGGTGGGATCTGAAGGGCACTCACGGAGGATGACGGCAGCAATCCACATCTGCACTTCACGGCGGAGACTTATGAAGGGTGGTAGAAGGGATGAGACCAGAAAAAGGGGCATTCAAAGGGTCAGCTGCCCGGTTCGGAATAAAATCAGGTGTACCCATCCCAAAACACCCTCCTCGGAATCAGGCAGGATGGGTGAGACAAGTTGCTCGGTGAGAAAGTCACGCAGCTGTTCGGTGACATCGGCAAAGGCATCCAGTGCCCCAGCCAGCGGCGGAGCACGACAGCTTCTTCTGACAGTGTCGGTCCAAGCAGAGGGGAAAACCCCGTGTCCGCCCAACAGCCGCTGACAGCCCTTGGTCAGTTCTTGCAGCACTTCTGAAAATCTCTGCACCCACTGCCGCAGCAGTGCCCTGCTTTTGACCGCCTCCAGCAGTCTTTTGACCACATGAAAAGAACCGTATACTGCGTAAAGGAGCAAAGCCTTCATGACCGTGCGGGCCCCGTAGGTGTGATAGGGCAGGACAAAATGGGGCAGCTGCGTGTGGGCGGCTCCACAACCGGGGCAGTACATGCGCAGCACCTCCAGCTCGCATTTGGTGCCGTCGGGCTCCACCAGCTGTCGGGACCTGTAACCGTGGCGGTGCATACCCTCCGCTGCGCAGGCGGGACACTCACGCTCAACCAGCTCCTCAGCTGAGCCTTCCGCTAACCGGGGGAAATATATGTCGAGGTACTCCTTGATGTCTGCCCCCATGTAGGCTACAATAATCACGCTTGTGTTGGAGGGCTCCAGCTGTCGTTCAGTCACCAAACTACACGAAGCTGGAGCTTCTCCTTTCTCCTTTCCTTTCAGTCATGAACGACACAAATAAAAACAACCATCCTCCATGTTCTCAAAGATGGCCTCTCACCACAACTGCGATTCATTTAATCCGAGCAAAAACCCCGGGTTAGGGACCAAATAAAGCTAGCAGTTATACGCGGCTCAACCAGCACATCCACCTCGCACTGAGGGGCACAGCCGTAAGCAAACAGCAAAAATAAAGCTGCCACAGATACAAAGAGGAAACGGGTTACCATGGTGGGGTGATACAATCCTGCCATTTTTAGGCAAGCAAAATAGCCCTCAAAACGATTGTCTCCCGGCTCCTCAGTATCAGCTTGCCAGTTGAACATGCTCTCACCTCTCTTACAGGTCAATACATTTCAGACATCCTTGAACAGCTTCCACCCCGCCCTCTTCATACCTTCCATACAAAGCAAAACTCTGCCCCCCACGCTTTGAGAAATTGTTCCTCTGACGCGAAACCCGCGACCTAAACCTAAAAAATCTGGCCATAAAGGAAAGGCTGCAAAAGCAACAGCAAAGTCACCCCCGATTGACATATTATTTTTGATGGATTGCCAAGTAAAATTGCTCTGGCAGTTGTTGGTCTATTGGTTTTTCCGTGGAAAACCGCGTGCCTGCGACCACCGCCGTTGAACTCCGGGCTCCGATCCCAAAAGATGTCGTTCGGGAGGTCATCAGAATTCTGCATGCCCATACTGTCTTTTTGGTGCTGCCACAGGCTGGCCGTTAGCGGGGTACGTGTGGCCCGGATCTGTGTGCTCGAGCTGCCCTGGAACTGCTGGGAGATCGGGCAGACGCGTTCGAACCCTGCTTTTTTAATGTAACGCTACGGTAAGGTAGGTCGTCTTCACCCTCTATCATCCGTGCATTATGATTGGATAAGATGATCTGATGCTGTTTTTGGAGGTGGCTTAGTGCATACTCAACTTGAGCTGCACCCCCTGGCAGAGGACAACCTTTTCGAGGTCATGAACCTTCGCACACGGGAGTATCAGAGAGAGACGATCCTGCCCCGGGACCGTCCGGTGA
>PUNW01000099.1 GCA_003552665.1 Spirochaetaceae bacterium
AGCGGGAAGCGATAGACTGGAGTGCCATTCAGGGGTCCGACGCGGAGACGGGACGCATACAGGAACGGGATATAAGAAAAGCGATGGCCGCTCGTGACGAGTCGTCTCGGGTAGAACCGGAGTACGGTTCCGAGAGACCGGCCGACGGCGCAAAGCGCCCGTTTAGTGCGCGTCGAGCAACCATCGTTCGTCGATTGCGGAAAAGCGCTGACGAAGCTCTGCACATACACCTGTGGAGTGAGGTGGACGCTACGGAGTTGGTTCGGCTGCGCAAGGAATACAATGAGACGCGAGCGGAGAATCCCGTAACCGCCGGTGCAATGTTTGTCATGGCGGCCTCGCGGGCATTGATGCAGCATCCGGAGCTGAACGCGCACGTCGGCCACGACTGGGTGACGTTGTACAAGAACGTGAACATTGGTGTCGCTGTCGGACTTGAGGACGGTGTGGTGGTTCCGGTAATTCGTGATGTTGGTGGTCTTACACTTGATCAAATCGACGAGGAGAGCAAACGGCTTACTTCCGCCGCCCGCGGGGGACGGCTATCGTTGCAGGAGCTAAACGGCGGCACCTTTACGGCGTCGAATCTTGGAAGTAGTGGTGTTCAGGCCTTTACTGCGATCATCAATCCACCGCAGGCTGCAATTCTTTCGATCGGTGCGATAGAAGACCGGCCAAGTGTAGTAGAGGGGGAGCTTTGTATTCGTTCAAAGGTTACAATTGGTTTGGGAGCCGATCACCGAGCCGTTGACGGAGTGCATGGCGCGGCCTTTCTAACAAAGCTGAAGCAGCTGCTGGAAACGCCTCGGTGGATGATTTAGGGGCAAAGAATATCAGCGGTCGATGGTGGTAGACCGCGCCTGATCAACGTAATCGTCGCCCGACGGTGGCTCGGGTGACGCCGGAAACCGAGTACGGAAAGCTCACAGAACAGCGTCAGGCAGGCAAGGCGCATGCTCTCGTATTTCTCACAAGCCCGCGACAGTCGCAAGCCGATCTGTTTCTCGCATGTCCTCTACGATGATGTGAATGTAGAGACCCTCCGGGGAAAGTGAGTCGAGAACAGACCTCAGCTCGTCTTCAGTAAACGAACCGCGGACGATAAGGGACCTGTGGGCGTCCTGGACCGCTCTGAAAAACGGTATCATCCCATCGACCGGAATGTTGAATTTTTCGATATTGATCTCGAAACAGCGAAGCGGTTCAATCTCCAAAAACGCATCGAGAAGATGCATCGATGTTGAATGAAGATGTATGAAACAGCAGGGAAAATGTTCGGCGATCATATGGTCCACCGGCTGCACCAAGGATCGGTAGAGCTCGGGAGAAACCGAGGCGGTGGCATCTTCCTGTAAACGCGCGATTGGACCGGGTGCCCACACCTGATACTGGGAATCGAAGTACCCGCCGTGATAGAGCGGGATGCGTTCCCATACCGCTTCGGTAAACCGGATAAATATTTTCCCCAGCTTCTCCAGAAGGCGGAAGGAGTCTTCGGGGTTGTCAAGCAGATCGATCAAACTTTCATTATGCCCTCGCAGGACCGCATGCAGATCGATAGGTCCCAGTTCGGCGTTGTGGCTGACCGGATACCTGCCTGCCGCGCGGTTCGCCAACGCCGAAGCGAAATCCAGATATTTTGCGAGCCACGGATTGTCCGGTTCCAACTCGACCGACAGGGCCTCGTCCCAAGAGAGTTTTCTTTCCTCGGCCAGGACGCTTTGCGGCAACACCCTAACCGTGTTCCCCAAGGCCGCCGGTAGAAAGGCGGGAAACGCCACTTGGGTCGGACACACTCCCCGGAGGATATCGTCCTCGATCTCTTCTCCTTCTACAAGGAGTTTCTCAGTATCATCGAGCCACTCCTCGGGGCGAATCATATCGAGGGTCACAATCTCATTTGTTTGCCAGCTCCTGCATGCCGTAAAATATTCGACGGGAAACCATTCCACCTTTGTAAAACCTATAATCGGCCGGTCCGACTGAACGGAATGCGTTCTGCCGTCGCCGCCGTGGTCAGGTGAGGTGGTGGGGTCCTGGTGAGACGAAAACGCCCAAAAAGCCTTGTAGCGTTCTATCTTTGCCGGATCATTCCCGAATGGATAGTGTATCATAAGAGCAACTCCGTTCGAATAAGATAAGGTGCTTACAACCGATATGAAGACTTACAGTACCCTCGAAGGATTTTGGGACAACCGCCCGAAAAAATCCACCCGCATACGATACTTTGATGGTAGGTCGTTATGTTTTGGTGTCAAACCTTCATTGATCCGGTAGCAGCGGCGCATCAAGGGCTCCTACCGTTCACGCTCCGCCACCAATTTGTCCCCGGGCGTAATCTGCCGTAGACATCACGGTAGTGGCGACTCAGAGACAGGTGTATGCGGCCCTACACGTGGCTGATGTCTTGGGCTGATGTTTTGGGTGAGGAGTGTATTTCAGTGTGGGAGCCGAGATTGCGTCGCTCGTCGTGGAGCAGGCGTTCGACCACCTTGATTACCCGGTTTGGCGTTTGGGCGCACGAAACACCCCGGTGCCCTTGTCTCCGCCGTTGGACGAGTTCGTGATTGCGAAGGCCGAACGGATTGCAGATACACCTGCGCATGCACTTATGGAGCGAGCTGGACGCCACGGATTTGTTTCGGCTGTGCAAGGAATACAATGAGACGCGACCGGAGAATCCCGTAACCGGGGGCGCGATGTTTGGCGTGGGGGCCTCGCGGGCGCGGCATTCACCGTTTCGAACGCTTCTGTGAGAAGTGTGTACATTTGAGCCGTGAGGAGGCCAGCAATGCAGATCGTAGACCTGGGAAATGCAGTGGATGGGGCAGACAACTCTGTAGAGTTTGAGTGGCCCGCGACGGTGAACTTGCGCGGTAAGACAATACTCGCTTTCGGTGGAGCCGGCAATCTCTCGGAGACGTTCATCAAGGCCGCCGCAACCTGCGGGGCGCGGATAGCACTGGTAGACTGGCCGCCAAGCGAAGAGGCTCGGCGGGAGGAGTTCGACGAAAGAGTGCGTGAAATCGCGCGAGCGGTCGCGGCGATTTCTCAGTCATCGCAAGCGACGGCAAGCGATAGAACGCCGATCGCTCTATACGCGAACATCACTGATCTCGACGATGTTCTTGCAGCCGTTTCAGAAGTGAAGTCGCGGTTTGGAACCATCGATATCGCGATCAATTTCGCCGGCCGGCAACACCCCACATTCGATCTCGTGAACGACCCTCCCGAGAGGTTGGTTGACACGTTCCGGGATGTTATCGATCTCAACCTGAACGGAGCGTTCATCTTCACGCTTGCGTTGGCGCGGGTGATGGTGCCCCGGCGTCACGGGCACATAATTCACCTATGCAGTAACGCGAGTAGGTTGTCCTTATATGCGAGCTACGGCTATAACGCGAGCAAACACGGCGTAGAGGGACTCGTGAAGACAGCGGCCGCACAATTGGCGCCGTTCGGGGTGAGGGTAAACGGTTTGGCGCCCGGTACCGTAGTGACGGATTTGAACAGAGCTCTGACCTGTGGCCCGGATGGGGAGTTACAACCGAGGGCAAAGAGCATCCTTGCGCATACCCCGACGAAGCGATTTCTCACTCGTGAGGGTGTCGCCGAGACGCTCCTGACTATGTGTGTGGAGCAGCGACATCTGACAGGGAATCTGATCTTTCCGGACGACGGGTACAATATAGAGGGGCACTCGTGGCCCGAGGGCAATGAAGCGGTCTATGCCGGACAAGCGCTGCTGGATAGATTGTATCGCGAGCTTGCCGATAGGTTTCCTCCAGAGGAGTAAGGAGGAACGAACAAGTATCCCAGGCCTCGAGCTGCCGATACTGCTGTTTTCGCTGTCTCGATCTCCCTTCTCTCAGGACGCCTGAGCGCAGCTCGACGCGAATCACCGCGGGGAGCGTGCGCGGCGGTTTCCTCCGGCGCGCGCAGCGGAGTATACCACCATCGCAATCACGGTCAAGATGTAGGGGAGGCTCAGGAGAACCGTGTTTGGAACGGCTACAATGCCCTGGGCGGCCATTGAGACGGTCTCGGCCAAGGCAAACACAAAGGCGGCAATGAGCACGCCTACCGGACGGCGGTAGCCGAGGAAGATAGCAACGAGCGCAATCCAGCCGCGTCCCGAGGTGATGTTCGGCAGGTAGACTCCCAGGCGCAACGCCAGGAGGCCACCGCCGAGGCCCGCGCCGATACCTGAGAGAATGATCGCAATCCGGCGGTAGCGCTCAGGTGACAGCCCGCGCAGGCGGAGCGCCTCGGGGTTGGCACCTACCGAGCGGATCCGCAGCCCGAAGCTCGTCCGATAGAGTCCCAGCCAGACCAGGCCGGTCAAAGCGATGCCGAGATACACGCCGATCTGGTGACCGAACAGCAGGTCATGCAGCAATGGAATCCGGAAATCGAACGGGAACACCACCCGCGGCAGCAGGGTCATATCGGCGAAGCGCAGCACTCCCTTGGTGCCGAACATCTGATTAGAGATGAACGGTATGCCGCCGGTGGCAAGCAAATTGATTCCCAGGCCGGTGATGAAGATGTTTGAGCCGAAATCGATGCTGATGATGCTGAACATGAATGCGAGCAACGCCCCCGCGAGCACACCGGTAAGAAGTCCCAGGACGATGCTTCCGGTGGCGGCGGTAACCACCACCGCGGCGAACGCGCCGGTGAGCATCAGCCCCTCGAGCGAGATATTGAGCACGCCGGCGCGCTCCGAGATGAGACCGCCGAGCGCCGCAATTAGAATCGGGGCCATGATGCCGAGACTGTTGGCGATCATGAGCCGTCCTCCTCCGGCGCTGCCGGCGCTGCGCCCCCGCGAGGCCTGCCGAAAACAAGCGCGAGCTTGCGCGCCGCACGCGGGAAGACCTGTGGAAGATACTGCGCGGTGATGACGAAGAAGATCACCGCCTGAATGATCGTGGCGAGCTCAATCGTGAACTCGGTATGCAGGATTGCGGTACGGGAGCCGGTCTGCAGATAGGCAAACACCAGCGCGGCGGGAAGCACTCCCAGCGGGTGGCTCCGGCCGATCAGCGCCACTGCGAGCCCGTTCCATCCAAGCCCTCCCGAAAAGCCGACCAGCGCCGCATGGTGCGTCCCGAGCACGTGGAAAGCGCCGGCGACGCCGTGCAGGCCGCCGGAGATCAGCATCGGAAAGAGAATGTACATGCCGGTGTTCACGCCGCCGTAGCGTGCGAACTCTCGATTGAGCCCGGTCAACCGCCATTCGTAGCCGCGGACGGTATAGAACAGCAGGAAAAACACCAGTGCGGCGAGCAGGACCGCAACCACGATGCCGATGTGCAGCCGCGAGGGCGGGAGGATTCGCAACAGCCGGAAGGCTTCGGGGATCCGGGGGGTGGTGAGCAGGTTGCTCGCCGGATCGTTCAGCGGGCCGACGATCATGTAATCGATGATCGGGATAGAGGCTGATGCAATCAGGAACGAGGTGATCAGCTCGTCGGTATCCCACAGAAAGCGGAACAGACCCGAAAGCCCCGCCATCACGGCGGCGGCAAACACGCCGGCGCCGAGCGCAAACGCGACGCCGCCTGCTGCGGTCAACTGCGGTGCCGCGTTCGCCGCCACCGCGGTGACGATCGCGGCCGTGTACACCTGACCCTCACCGCCGAGGTTGAACACGCCGGCCCGAAAGGCGAGGGCGGCGCCCAGTCCGGTCAACACCAGCACGGTGAAGGCGTTGATCATGTTGCCGAAATAGTACGTGCTGCTGAAAGGGCCCCAGAAGAAGGAGCGGATAGCGGCGGCGGGCGTGCGGCTGCCGAGGACCAGCAGCACGATGGTCACCAGCACCGCGGCGACGAGCGCCGCTGCGATTCCGGCCAGGCTTCCGCGCGGGCTGCTGCGGTTCATGGTGACCCCTCGTCTGTCGCAGCGTCGAGCGCTTGTTCCAGCCCCAGCATATACTCGGCGATCCTCTCGCGAGTGCGCGCGCGGCCGCGCAGCTCGGTTGCAACGCTGCCGCGGAACATCACCGCGATCTCGTCGCTCAGGCTGAGGATTTCGTCGATATCGGCGGAGATGAGGATGATCGCGGTCTCCGCATCGCGTAGCCTTCGAATCTCGCGATACACGAACTGTTTGCTGCGGAAATCCAGCCCCCAGCTCGGTTCCGAGAAGATCACAACCCGTGCTCCAATCGAAAGCTCGCGGGAGAGAATTACCTTTTGGATGTTGCCGCCCGAGAGCCGCCGCAACGGCTGTTTGAGAGACGCGCTGATGCCGAAGCGCTCTTTCAGCTGATCGGAGAACCCGTCGAGGCTCTTACGGTTGAAAACGCCGCGGCGTTGCAGCCCTTTGCGCCGCAACAGAATCAGGTTTTCCTGCACGCTTGCGTCCATGCTCGCCCCGCGGATAAGCCGGTCGGTCGGAACATAGGCGATGCCAAGCCGGCGGAAGCGTCGCGGCGAGAACTCGGTGATGCGCTTTGCGTCGATCACCACTTCCCCGGAGTCGGGAATGGTCGAGCCTGAGATCACGTCCTCGAGGTACTCGAGCCCGTTTTCGCGGATGCCGGTGATCCCGAGAATAGTGCCGCTGCGCACCGAGAGGCTCACGTCGCTGAGGAGCGGGAGGTGGCCTTCATAGAGCGAAACGTTGCGGATCGAAAACAGCGGCGGCCCCTCCGGCGCAGCCTCCCGGACCTCCTGCGCCGGCTTATCGGGAGCTGCGTTCGACGCCGGCGGTTCGCGATAGGCATGCAGCAGGCGCAGATCGTCGCTGTCTACCTGGCAGTCCTCCCCAACCATCAGGGTGGAGAGCTCCGAAATCGTGGTCTCCGAGATCGCGCGTTCGGCCACGTTGACGCCGTGGCGCATCACGGTCACGCGGTCGGCGATCGCAAAAACCTCGCGCAGCTTGTGGGTGATGAGGATCAAGGCGCGGCCCTGCTCGGCCAGATTGCGCAGCAGGCCGAACAGCAGCTCCACTTCGTGGTCGCTACAGGGGGCGGTCGGCTCGTCGAGAATTAAAACCTGCGGATCGCGGAGCAGCGCGCCGAGGATCGCGGCGAGATGCACCTGACTCGAGGCCAGGTACTCGATGCGGTGGTTAGGATTGATCGGCATGTGATAACGAGTGGCGAGCTCGGTGATGCGCGCCACCGCCGCGTTGCGGTCGATCGTCCCGAGCGTGCCGCGCGGCTCGATCCCCAGAATCAGGTTCTCCCACACGCGGAGCTCAGGGACGAACTGGGGGTGCTGATGCACCATGAGGATTCCGGCGGCGATGGCGTCGCGCGGGTGCTCGAACCGGGTTTCGCGGCCGCCGAGCAGAATCTGACCCGAGTCCGGCGACAACGCGCCGGCGAGGACGTGCATGACGGTGGATTTCCCGGCGCCGTTTTCGCCGACCAGCGCCTGTATCTCGCCTCGGCGAATCGTGAGGCTTACCTCGCGGTTGGCCCAGACCTCGTTTTCAGGGAAACACTTGGTGATGTTGCGGAGCTCCACTAGTGGCGGCTCGTTCAGTTGGGTATTCACCGTCAACCGTTAACCGTTATCCTTAAAGTTTCCCGGAAGTATGCCTCAGAGGCGCGGCATTTCGAGCTCGAGTTCACCGGCGTGCAGCCGTCCGACGATCTCTTCCATCTCGGCGCGAATGTCGGAGGGCACGTGGCGTTCATAGAGAGAATGCTCGGTGTCGAAATCCACGTATCCTTCGCGCACCCCGACTACTTCCGATACCCCGAAGCTCCGAGTTCCCTCGATGGCTTCGAGCGTTCGCTCGTAGGCGATGGTGTCCAGCCGTATGATGGAGCTCCCGAGCACGACTCCCGGTTCGTGATCGTAACCCGGGGAGTCAAACCACAGGACGTAGCCGCCGCGTTCTTTGGCCGCGGCAATCACGCCCTGATTCCCACCGCCGGCAATCGTGAGAATGACATCGGCACCACGGTCGATCATGCTGCCGGCGAGCTCCTGGGCCGTTCCGGCGTCGTACCAGTTGCCGAGCACCCTGAAATCTACCTCTATATCGGGATCCACCGTCTGGGCGCCGAGCGCAAAAGCCGGGCGGATCACCTCGTTCATGATGGGATACTCCTGCCCGGCAAGGAGGCCGATCCGCCCGGCGTCGCGCACATGCTCAAGCCCGTCATGCGTGGTTACGAGTCCGGCGAAGTAACCGTTCAGAAACGCCTGCTCGCGTTGATTGAACAGAACCGTCGCCATGCTCTCGTGGTTGTGACCGTAGCCGTCGAGGATCAAAAACCGCTGATCCGGGAAGTCTTCGGCCACCTCGGCGGCGATCTCCGGCAGTGAGGGGTTGGAGCTCACGATGAGGTCGTATTCACCGGTGGCGCTCAACGAGGTTAGCCCTTCGCTCCACTCGGCTTGATTGAAGCCGCCTTCAATCACGCGAACCGCGACCCCGTCGCGTTCGTTTGCCGCTCGGCGAACCCCGTCCACCAGCATTTCGTAGGTGGGGCTTCCCTCGACCACCCCGGGAACGAATACCGCGATCGAGTAGCTCACCTCAGTTTCCTCTTCGGGAGCGCAGGCCACGGCAAAGGTCACCGCGGCCAGTCCTACGATCGCCAACTTGAGCGCTGTTGCAGCAGATGGGCGTTGCTTCACTAGTACATCCTCCGTATATCCTGGCGCAATCCTACACCCAAGCGGTCATCTTATTCAATCTTGACCGCCACAGGAGCCTGTGGTAGCGTTGCACAGCCGCGTAGGTGGCCTTACCCCTGAAGAACCGGAACGTGAGTTGAGCGCAGATCGTCTCGAAACCCCGGTGGTACTGAGCATCGATGTCGGGACCACCTCTATCAAGCTCGGCTGCATTAACGCAGCCGGCGACCTCCTATGGTGGGACCGCGAGCGGATCCTCGCCCATCAGCACGATCGCCTGCGCTGGTATCCGCAAACATGGCTGCGCGTACTGCAGATCATGCTCGACCGCATGCCGGCGGAGGTCGCCGCCCGTCTCAAGGCGGTTGCGGTCAGTGGCCACGGGCCGACCGTCATCCCGGTCGACCGTGACGGGGAACCGTTGTCGCATGCGCTGATGTGGCTGGAAACGCACGAGTCGGTGTCCACCGGCGGTGAGTCCTATTTTCTGCCTAAGGTCGTCTGGTTCCGGAACCAGCACCCACAGCTGTTCGAGCGTACGCACCTGTTTCTGTCGTGCCCGGAGTATATCTCGTTCTTCCTCACCGGCGAGGCGGTTTCGATCACGCAGAGCGAAGAGTTCAGCCGCTACGTCTGGACGGCGGAGCAGATCGAGGCTGAAGGGCTCGACGCAGCCCGGTTCCCACCGTTCATCAGGCTCGGTGAGCGGATCGGGCGCGTGCAGAAGACTGCGGCGCAGTTTCTGGGGCTCGCCGAAGGCTTGCCGGTGGCCGCGGCGGGGCACGACTTTCTCATCAGCTTGCTCGGCACTAGGACCATCGCACCGGGGCGCACCTGCGACCGCGCAGGCACCTCGGAAGGCATCAATCACTGTTCGGCCGTTCCGGTGGCCGAGACGCAGATTCGCTGTCTGCCCCACGTGGTGCCCGGCTTGTACAACGTAGCCGGCATCCTCTCCTCAACAGGACTGCTGTTTGAATGGTTCAGACGCATCTCCGGTCAGGAAGGGCTGCCGTATGACCAGATGCTCAGCGAGATCAGGCGCGTCGCGCATCGGGCCGAGGCGCCGTGGTTCTTTCCGTCGATGCACCAGGGCGCTGCCTGGGAGTTCAGCCGCGGGATGTTCATTGAGCTCGGGGCGCAGCACGGGGCGGCCGAGATGGGGCGGGCGGTGGTGGATTCTATCGGGTTTGCGGTACGTGAAGCGGTGGAGATTCTCTCCGACCACGGCTGTGAGGTTGCGACTCTGACGGCGTGCGGCGGCCAGGCCAAGAACGAGGTCTGGAACCAGATGAAAAGCGATATCGTCGGCGTGCCGCTGGAGGTCCCCCAGGTGGAGGATGCCGAGCTCATGGGCGACGCCTGCGCCGCGCTCACTGGACTGGGTGAGTTTGCAGCGGTGACCGAGGCCTCCGAGGAGCTCGTGAAGGTCAAACGGCGTTACGAGCCCGACTCCCAAGAGCACGAGCGCTACAGCGCCAGCTATCACACCTACCGCCGGCTCTACGCCCGCTTCCGTACGGCGCTCTCCGGCGCCGACCCCGACCGCGGGTTCGCCCCGGGGGCGGATCGCTGCGGCGGCGGCCGGCTGCGACAGTAGTTCGCCGGGGGAATTCGCCGGCGGCAGCTCGCCGGGCGGGCGACTTGCCCGACCGGCGTGCTATGATCAGGTGAAGATAAACACAGGGGGTTTTGCGTTCACTCCCGGCTCGTAGTATACTTTTCGTGTTGGGGGTATAGCCCGTGTATATGTTTGGACCGTTTCTATTCCTGTTTCCGCTGCTTCTGACCGTGCTCGCGGTTCGCGCAGGGATGAGTCTGTTCTACAGCGTGCAGCACCGTCCCGAGCGCACCGGTTATTTGGAGGATGAGCTCATGTACCGGGGCCATCAGGACCCGGCGCTGTACCACCCGGCTGTGCTGCAGTCACGGGTGTTCAAGCTTGCGTACCGGCTCGGGGGCCGGGTCACGGTTTCGGATATCGTGATTGAAACCGGTCTCAGCGTGGACGAGGCCGAGGAGCTGTTGCAGGGCCTTGTGGACAACGCGCGCGTGCGAATGGAGGTCGACGACCGGGGGATGATGATCTACGAGTTCCCGGAGATCCAGGCGCGCGCCGAGCGCGAGCGCCGCTCCGACGGCAATCCGCCCGCAGATCAAACGCGCGATCAGACGTGACGGGCTTGCTCTATTACCTTGATTTGATCTGATCCAGCAAGTCAATCCTGACGCTCCAAGATAGCCTCAAAGGTCTGCCGTACACGGGTGCGCACCGCCGAGAGCGCCTCGAGCAGGGTTGTGTCATCGGACGCAGTGTCGAACAGGCGCTTCGCGAGCGCCGCTCGGGCGGCCGGGTCACGCGGGATCGTATGTACCTGCCGGTCTTCGAGGATCTGCAGATAGTGTTCCACGCGTCTGAGCCATAGGTAGTCTGAGCGCAGCTCCTCATGCAGTTCGGTGGACAGAACCCCGCGGGCCTCGAGCAGCTCGAGGGCGCTGAGCGTGTTCGGGGTCAGGAGCTCCGGCAGCCGCCGCGCGTGCATCAGCTGCAACGCCTGCACCAGAAACTCGATATCTCGGATCCCCCCTTCGCCCGACTTGACATCGTCCGCAGAACAGCGCTCCACCGCCGCCCTGCGCAGCTCCAGGGTAGACTCGCGCATCAGCTCGGTGCGGGCACCGGCGGAGATAAGCGCCGGGCGCACAGCCTCCAAAAAGCGCTCGCCGAGCTCCAGGGTGCCTGCGAGCGGTGTGAGCTTCAACAGCGCCTGAAACTCCCAGTAGCTCGCCGACCCGTTGTAGTAGCGCACCATCGCCGGCAGCGGGTGCACGATCTGCCCGGCGCTGCCGAACGGGCGCAGCCGCAGGTCGACGCGGTACAGATACCCGTTTCCGGTGTGGTCTGAGAGGTCGGCGCGCAGCCGGCGCATCACGCGCGCGTACAGCGTCTTCTCACGCTCGCTCGCGGGGCTCTCGCGCGGATCAAAGATCGCAAGCAGGTCGATATCGGAGCTGTAGTTCAGCTCCCTGCCGCCGAGCTTGCCGAACGCCAGCACGCAGAACCGCTGCCGGTCCTCATCCTCGTGCTCAAACCCGTCCCACGCCGCCTGCAGCGCGGCGCTCACAATCTCGGTCGCTAGGTTGGTCAGCTCGGTGAGTATCTCCACGGGGTCCACCTGCAGGCAGATATCGCGCGTGCCGATCCGCAGGATCTCGCGCTTGCGAAAGGCACGCAGCGCCGCGAGCCATGCTTCGTGACTGAAGCTCGACCGGCGCAGCTCGCCCAGCTCGCTGCGGAGTGCCTCGGGTTTGCGGATGCCGGTGACGATCCGCGGCGTCGTGACCCATTCCAAAAACTGCGGATTGGCGATCAGCGTGTCGGCGAGAAACTGGCTGCCGGCGAAAATCAGCAGCAGGAGCTCAAAGCGCTTGGGCTGCAGCAGCAGGCTGCGATAGTGCTCCTCGGGGTCGGGGAGTTTATCCACAAACTGCTCCCAGTTGTTGAGCGCCATGTCTGCGTCCGGTGTGCGCGGCAGAAGGTCGGCGGCCAACACCGCGAGCTCGGCGAACAGGTACGACTGTTCGCGCGTGCCGCCCAGTCGTCTGAGGTTGGAGAGCGCCCGCTTGGGGACTCTGAAGCCCAGCCGCGCCAAAACATCGAGCCGGCCGGCGGCGTGCTCGCTTTCGGCAAGCACAAGGTCCGCCAGCCCGGCGACGCCGTCCTGAGGTATGGCATCACGGCCGAGCTCGCGTTCGACGAACGTTCGCACCAGGGCGGTGGTGGTCTCGAACTCCAGGTGCAGCTGCTCGGCCGGCGTGAGCTCGCCCTTGCCGCTGTAGCCGGCGCGGCGGGCCAGGTGCTTGTACTCCATTGAGTCAACCGCCGGCAGAAAGAGGTCCTGGGCGTGCCCGCGCAGCATGCGCAGGCCGTTGATCACCGTCCGCAGGAACCGATAGGCCTGCACCAGCTGCTCGGCTTCGTTCGCATCGATTGCGCCTGAGTCCGCCAGCCCGCGCAGCGCCTGGTGAATACCGGGTGTCCGCAGCGCCACGTTGCTGCGCCCGTGCACGACCTGCAGAATCTGTACCGAGTATTCGAGGTCAACCAGTCCGCCGGGGCTGAACTTCACGTTCGGCCGATCGGCGGCCCCCTTTTCCTTCAGCTGCAGCGCCCGCAGGCGCTTCAACTCGGCACGGTCGATACTGTCTGAGGTGTACAGAAGCTCATCACGCAACCGCTCGATCTGCGCGCCGAGAGACTCATCGCCGCCGATCGGCCGCAGGCGCACCAGCGCAAGCTTCTCGAGGCTGCTCGCTTCGCCGGAGTAGTAGCGGATGAAGCTCGCGATACTGACCGCGAGCGGCCCGGCTGAGCCGTGCGGGCGCAGGCGGAGATCCACCTGAAAGATCCCTTCGCGCTTGGCGTCGATCAGACCGACTGAATCCGAAAAGAGGCGCTCGAAGAACTCGCGGTTGGTGATCGGCTCGGGACCGTCGGTTTCACCGTCGTCGCTGTACACGAACATCAGCTCGATATCCGATGCATAGCCGAGTGCCTGGCCGCCGAGCTTGCCGAGCCCCAGAATACTGTAGGGCGCCCGCAGCCCGGCCGCGGTTCGCGGGATCCCGTAGCGCGAGATCAGCTCCAGCGCCGCGAGCTCCACCGCGGTATTCACCACCACCTCCGCGAGCGAGGTAAGCCGCGAGCTCAGGAAGAAGAAATCGAGGTCGGGGTGCAGGATATGGTCGAGGTCAATCAGGTAGGTTTCCTGATCCTTGAACTCGTTCAGGACGCGACGCCTGCTCTCGGCGGTATCGGCGTCGTCCATCAGCTCGTGCAGCCGTTGGTCGAGCTCTTCCGGCGGGGTGCTTACCAGGCGGTCCTGGCGAGTGCGCGTCAGTACCGGCACCAGGTTCTCGTACTGCAGGCGGATGAAGTCTTCCCACAGGAAATCGCTTGCCCCGAGCAGGCGTGCGAGGTCTTTGAGCACCTTGGCATCCGAGAGCAGCTCGATGCCCTCGGCGGCCTGCGAAGGACGCCTGAGCTCCTGCAGCAGCTCCTCGAAGCGTAGCAGCGCGGTGTAGGGGTCCGGCGCGCGGTCGAGGAAGTAGGTGAACTGCTTCGTGAACACCGCCGAGAAGCGCACCTGTTGCAGCGTCGCTTCATCGCGAATCGGCTGTCCTGAGGAGTCGAGTAGGTCGAAGGTGTCCTCGATCTGCTCGCCGTAGGTGCTGATTTCCACGTGCTCGATCGAGAGCGCATGCAATGCAAAGGCAGTGCTGAGCGCGTAGAGGAAGAACGGGGTGTCGGTCGAAACTACGCTGAGACGTGTGTACCCTTCTTCAGACTCGCCGATGCGAACCTCAACCGGGTACATGGACGCCTCGGAGCTGATATCGATGCGCGAGAGTGCCTCGGCGACGTACTCGTTGACGAGCCGCTTGGCTTCGTCAAAAGCGTCCTGCGTTCCGCTGGTAAGCAGCGGGATGACCCGGGCGACGTAGCCGCGGAACCGTTCGGCCCAGTCCGGGTGGCGTTCATGGTCCACGTGTCCGACGAAGGTGTCGATGATTGTGCGCCGGTGGGCCTCGGCGGCGAGCACACGCCTGAACTGCCGCGCGGTAAGCCGCTTTTCAGGCCGCCTGCGTCCGCGTGCTCCGCTCCTGCCACCGGCGGCGTGCTGCTCACCGCCCGCCTGTCGCTCGGCTGGGCGTGAGGTCGCAATCGTACCGCTCTCAATATTGAATCCGGAAGCGCCGAGCATTCCTGCGAGCAGCGAAAACTCGCCTGGGTAGTCGTAGGCGAAGAACGTCACCGTGACCCGGCCGTCAGGCAACTCGCCGAGCTCCAGGATATACGGCTGCTCGGAGCAGAGCTCCGCAAGCCGGCGCGCGTAGTGGCCGAGCTGCTCCGGCGCGGTCCGGAGGTAAAAGCGTTCGGGGAACGCACGCACGAAGGAGCGGATATGCTCGGGGGAAAGATCGGGACAGTAGGGCGTGAGCTCCTCGACCGATGGGGCCGCGCTAAAGTGCTCCATCACGGGTAGCATGATCGACCAAAGCGGGCCCTCTGTCCAGAGGAGGCCGAGCTACCCTGAGCTACTCGGCCGTTTGAACACCCTCGGATCGATCCCGTGCTTTTCCACGCGCAGGCCCATGCGCCGTTCGGTGATGCCGAGCAGGCGCGCCGCCTTGGCCAGGTTGCCCTTGGTAGATTTGAGCGCGTCCATTAGGAGCTCACGCTCAACCCCGTTCAGCGCTTCGTCCAGCTTGCCCTCCGGCCTGGTATTGGTGGACTCGGCCGACTGCAGGGTCGGCGGCAGATGATGCGCGTGAATGACTTCGTCGACGCTCAGCAACACGGCGCGCTCAATGCAGTTTTCCAGCTCGCGGACGTTGCCGGGCCAGTGGTAGCCCATCAGCAGATCGATCGCCGGCGTGGATATGCGGCGGATCGTCTTGTGGTTCAGGCGCGCATACTTATCGACGAAGTAGTCGGCCAAGAGCAGGATGTCGC
>PUNW01000348.1 GCA_003552665.1 Spirochaetaceae bacterium
CTTTTACCAACGGAATACAGTGGTCAATCACCGCCTTGAACAGCTCACGCTGGGCGCCGGCACCGCCCATGGTCAGTAGAAACCGGCGCGGCTCACCGGACCGGGCGCGGGCCAACCGCGCCTCGCAGTCTGCCTCTATGTTCTCCACCAGCTCGTGGTCCACATGGTGCCCGGTCAGATACAGAGCATCACTCGGAATCGGCTTCAGGACGCCGCCTTTCTCATGGAAGCCGTTAAGCGTGCGAAACCCGTAGTACGCCGCCGGCCCCTGCACGCCGTGTTTCGCACCCTCAGTAAGCTGAAACGCCATCGGCCAGTTGTCAAACATCATATCGACGACATTCGGCATGCCGGCGGCAATCGCTCCCATACAATTCCACATATGGGCGGTCAATACCGGAATCTCGGACGGCAGCGCCTCGTGCAGATTTCGGAACAGCTCACTCATCTTGTAGTCTTTGACGTTGGTTTTGAGGAATCGCCACGGCCACCCCACAATCCAGCTGTTTAGCAGCCACCACAGCCCCGGCAAGGTGCGCTCCCCGGTTGTGACCGATTCCCATACGTAGCGGTCGAACAGTTTGCTTCGTTGCGACAGGCGCGACCAGCAGCTGTACCACGCGTTGCAGAAATTGATCACGTCGCGCGTAATTCCCGGAATTGCAAGCAGATCAAGCCAATACGGCCTGAACCCCATCGCCCGTGCGGCGGACGCTCCGGCCATAGCAATACGGTAGTGCCCAAAGCCCATGCGAATCGTGGAGATGACGACGGCCCCCTCAGGCTCAACCGGGTCGCCGTGAGTACCGCGCACCATGTCGCGCACCCCAAAGATCGGCCCAAGCTGCGGGGCGTCCACGACGCTCAGCTCGTATCGCTCCCTGGGATCATAGTTAAACTTGCGGACGAGCATCGCCTGCCAGCGATCAACTGCACGCGATTGCGACCGTGTGATCGGGTTGCCGTACAGGTGATACCGGCCGTTCAGCTTCCGCATGGTTCTCCCGTCTGCGTTATTGAGATAGCGGCAAGGCGTGCGCCCCGCTTGGTACGCTTCAGGACGCCGTGCGCCTACCGGCACTACCGTTGATCGGTGGGCCGTGTTCAGGCGCCGTCACTGTTCCTTTTTTCGCAGGAACTGATCGACGACTTCGTCCTTGATGTAGCCGAGCTCAATCGCGATTTCTCCAAACAAACGCCCGGGCTCCTGCTTCTGCCTGGCCAGGACTTCGTCCCGCTGCTCTCCCGTCATCGCTCCGATCTTCACCAGAAACTCTCCGATCCGCTCATGTGAGGTACTATTATCGGCCATTATCGTTGACTCCTGATACGGCGATTGCGCACGCCGCGATACTACCACCGTTCTCCATATGGCGAAAAGAGGCGCCGAGCACCGTTTGCTGACTCTCTGAGAGATTTTTCCGGTCCGACCGGCCTATACCGGTCATGGCCTTGTGGCAACCGCCCTTCTCTGATAAGCTCAGGCCAAGCTATGAAAGCAACAATGATGCCAACCACAGTCTGCCTGGTCCGCCATGGCGAGACCGACTGGAACGCTGCTGAGCTGACACAGGGCAGCACAGACATCCCTTTGAACGAAACCGGCCGGGAGCAGGCGCTCGCTACGGCGCGCGCGCTGGCGCGCGAAACCTGGCATGCGGTCGTGTCCAGCCCGCTGAGCCGCGCGCTCGAAACGGCCGAGATCATCGCGAGCGCTATAGGAATCGCTGAGGTAGAGCCCGATGAGCGCCTCGTGGAGCGTAATTACGGGCAAGCCGAAGGTATTTCCATTACCGAACGCGACCACCTTTTTCCAGACAAACAGATCCCCGGAGCCGAACCGTGGGAGTCGGTACAAGAACGCATGCTTGTCGCCCTCACGAGTATCGCAGAGCGTCACCCCGGCAACCGCGTCGTTGTCGTCGGGCACGGAGCTGCCATTACGGCGTTGATCGCCCACCTGTCAAACGGGGCTATCAACCGCAAGACGGTACGACTGAAAAACGCGAGCATGAACCGCCTCAGATACGACGGCAGTTGGGAAATCACGGCCTACAATCAGACCGCAGACGACAGTGCAAACGTCTCTCAGCGGGAGGCCGCCACCGGTTCGCGCTGCGGCCGGTAGAGTGAGCCGAATACTGAGCAATCAGCTCGACAGCACTCGAACCTTATCGCTGCCACCGGAGTTTCCGCCGTAGCCCGACACCACCTGTAAGCACACGCCGGTACATCCTCGCGCTCAGCACAGCGCGCCTCCGGAATCCGGGCGGCGGATACTCTTCATCACGTCTTCAAGCCGCTCCAGGGCCGCGCCAAGCGTCGCCTCGTCATGAGCGGCCGAAACCGTGAAGTCGGTGTGAAAATACAGGCCCTTCTCGATGCAGGTTCTGAAGAAACGCTTGGTTATCTCCCGGTCCACCCGCGCAAGATCAGCATAGCTAACGACAGGATCACGCGTCCCCACAAAAACGTGGAAGCCGGCCCCGAGGCCCCGCACCCAGGCCGGGAACGAATAGGAATCGAACAAAGACTGTAACTGTTCATAAAACGTTTGCGCGCGATGCAAAAATGTTGGATAGAAGTCCGGTTGCGCGAGGATCTCGAGAACCGCATTGCCGGCAGCAATCCCGAGTTGGTTGCCGGAGAACGTTCCTCCGGCGATCACCGGGTTCACCGGATCCATTATCTTCTGCATGATCTCTGCACTACCCGCAACGACGCACAACGGAACATCATTGGTGAGGGCCTTTCCGAGCACGCAGATGTCCGGTGTAACGCCGTAATACCCCTGCCCACAACTGAGGCCCGTTTTGAATCCCGAGAGCACCTCGTCGAAAATCAGCACAACATTGTGCTTGTCCGCCAGGTCACGCACGCCCGATAAGTAATCAACCGAGGTGAGGAAACAGCCGTTGTTGTAGTCAATGACATTCATGATTATACCGGCAATGCGATCACCGTGCTTCCTAAGCGCTTTCTCCAAAACGCCGAGGTTGTTCCAGGGAACGGTGACGGCGAGGGAATCGAGCAATTCGGGAACCCCGGCCGTACGTCCGATCACGCGCGAAAAACCCCTGCCTTCATTGTCATAATCCACCTTTGCCGCAAGGTTGTTGGCGAGGAGATAATCGTGGCCCCCATGGAAATGCCCGTCGATGCGTACAATCAGGTCTCGCCCGCTATGCCCCCGCGCCAGGCGCAGGGCCAGGAGCGTTCCCTCGGAGGCAATTGCGCACCAGCTAAGAGCCGGACGGACGGTAAGATAGCAGGACGGCAAGAGTTTTTTACCCCACCGAGGGGCCGATTTCAGCGACTGTGAGCCGGTGAGGCGCCGCAGCGAGTGAAATTGACCCCAGCGACGGTGGGAGAGAAGAAAAAAGGGGTGACTCCTAAATTCTTCTATGCTAATGTCATAGAAGAACAACCACATATCATACAAGGAGTCACCCATGGCCACTATAGC
>PUNW01000351.1 GCA_003552665.1 Spirochaetaceae bacterium
CGAAGGTCCAGGTGAGATAGTCCACGAGGTTGTCGAGCAACCCGCCGTCGATCTGCGGCAGGCGACGCTGAATATGAAGCCTGCGCGCTACCGTGCCGTCGAAGGCATCGATGATTGCGGCAAGCGCCAGCACCCGCAACGCTTGCCCACCGTCGCCCTGCACGATCAGCACGACCGCCCAGAACGCCAACAGCGCTCCCGATGCGGTCAGCAAATGGACCGCGAGCGCCGTAGTAACACTGCCGATCTGAGGAAATAGTCTACGTAAGTCCATCAATGTATCGCAAGAAAACCTGCTGTTCTATGGTACACGGCTCAACCGTGAACCTGGCAAATGTCATGGGACACCCCATCATAGGCCAAGCCGGCCAACTCTTCAAGGGGGAGTTCAGAATCTGCAAGGCATTAGCGAAATTCGAGATATTCTGTAGAGAGCTGTGAGAGGTCGCGATAATATCCACGCAGCTCTTCGGGCAGCAAAACCGCTACCTGATACATGATCTCGTCGATCATCTTGCGCCTGTCACTACCGGTGATCGGCTCGTTGGTCGGTTTACGGACGTAGAACGGTGCTCCCACCCGGATTGTGACCGGCGTCCTGCGAAAGCGCTTGAGGTTGTGCTTCAGGTCGGGGAGCCCCCACTGCGCGATGGGATAGATCGGCACGTTGCGGTTGGCCGCGAAAAAGGTAACCCCGGGGTGGCCCTTGGTGAGGACCCCGGTCCGGCTGCGGGTGCCCTCGGCGGCGATACCGAGAAAGCGCCCTTCGTCTAAGGTGCGCATCGCCGCCCGCATCGCTTCGCGGTCGACCTGTCCGCGTGATAGAGGAATGATGTGCCAGGTGTTCATGAAGAACCGGGTGAGCGGGTTCGCCCATACCTCCCGCTTAGCGAGCGCAGTTGCCTCTCGCGGCCTGATCAGGACGTAGATCATCGGCCCTTCGATATAGGTTGTGTGGTTGGCGAGAAGGATACCCGGCCCGTCGGCCGGAAGTTGCTCGAGGTCGCGGGCATCAAGGCGACAGGCGACCCGGATGAGAAACCGAATGACGGCGTTGACCACTCGCTCTCGAAACGGCACTCCCGGCATCCTCCTCGGCCGCGCACAGCCTTGCCCGCTACCCCGGCCGCCGCGGCAGCCCGGCGGCCGTGTCCGGTGGCGGACCAGCGGCAGCCCGGCGCCGCCGCATCCTCGTGACGGCGTGCTTCCCGTGGCTTCCTGCCGGCAGCGGCGTGCACTGCCGGCGGTGCAGTGGCGGCGTCCGCTTCCCACTGTAGTTGTTTTCGGTCTGCGAGACAAGCAATCCGCGGTCGGAAAACCAGCCGTACGCTCGCAACGCCCGGGGCTCGATCCGTCGTCGATCGGGGGAGGGGACTCTGTACGCGCGTGCCATGAACCGGCGAAACCGGCGGCGGAAGCGATTGCGTTCGGTCGGTTAACTAGTCTACGATTTGACCCAACGGTGGTGCAAACTATGAGAATTGAGAATATTCGGCGTAAAGGGCATTTCGGTCTGTTCATGCTGGATTTCCTGATGGTGGTTCTCCTGCTGGTGAACCTCACCTGGATTGTTTTCGACTGGCTGTTCGGTTACGCTGCGGTTCGGGCCGCGCTCGGGAGTCTGTTTCCGGAGTTTGTCAGCTATTACGCCGTTCAGATTCATCCGCGCTTCATCTTGATCGACCTGATGTTTGTTGCGGTGTTCCTGCTCGAGTTCTTCGTGGCCTGGATCATGGCGGTTCGCAATAAGCTCTACCATCGCTGGTTTTTCTATCCGGTGCTGCATTGGTACGATTTGCTCGGGCTCATTCCCATCGGCGGATTCCGTTTTCTGCGCCTTCTGCGTGTGTTTTCGATCACGTACCGCCTGCAAAGGGTCGGCGTGATCGACCTGTCGGATATGACGCCGATGCGCTTTGCGCGCAAGTACTACGGGGTGGTGATGGAGGAGCTCTCGGATCGGGTTACCATCAACATCCTGAGCGATCTGCAGGATGAGGTCCGTCACGGCGGACCGGTGGCCGACCGAATACTCACCGACGTCGTCAGGCCGCATAAAGAGGAACTGGTCGAATGGATGTCGCACCGCATCGAGACCGTTGCCTCGCACCACTATCCCCGGTATCGGCCGCAGATTCGCTCGTATGTCAGTGATCGCATCAATCACGCCTTCAGCGCGAACCGCGAGTTCGCGCGGCTGGAGCAGATTCCCGTGTTCGGCTCGCTGATTCGCAGCGTCCTCGAGAAGGCGATCAGCGATGTGGTCTTCGACGTCATCAACGGAATCATGCAGGACTTCGCCTCGGAGCGGAACCGTGCGGTGCTCGACGAGCTTGCGGAGCTGACTTTCGAAGCGGTGCTGCTGCATGAGGAAGACTCGGCGCTCGGCCGCATCGTCGTCGACACCGTGGACCGCTCGCTCGAGATTCTGAAACAGCACGTGCGTGTCCAACGTTGGAAGATCCGCGATAACTCCATCGACGAAGAGGAATTCAGACGGCGTCTGCGCGACGAGCTGGAGCGCGCCGTACGCGAAACCGTGATATAGTGGCGGTGTTATGAAGACAATAATCGAGCCGTTTCGCATCAAGTCGGTGGAGCCTATCCGAGTGACCACCAGGGAAGAACGCGTCAAGCTCATCCGCGACGCGGGCTATAATCTGTTTAATCTTCACGCCGATGACGTCATGATCGATCTGCTGACCGATTCCGGCACCTCGGCTATGAGCGCCGGCCAATGGGCAGGGATCATGCAGGGCGACGAGAGCTACGCCGGTTCACCCTCGTACTATCGCTTTGAACGGGCGGTGAAGGAGCTCATGCCGTTCAAGCACGTCATCCCTACCCACCAGGGCCGCGCAGCCGAGAAGATCCTGTTCACGGTGGCCGCGGAAAAGGGCTGTAAGGTGCCGAGCAATACGCATTTCGACACCACGCGGGCTAACGTGGAGATGTCCGGGGCTGAGCCGGTCGATCTCGTGATTGCCGAGGCCAAGGATCCGGAGAACGAGCACCCATTCAAGGGCAACATGGACGTGCAGGCCCTCGATCGTCTGCTGAGCGAAGAAGGCCGAAAGGTTCCGATCGTGATGCTCACGATCACAAACAATACCGGAGGTGGCCAGCCGGTCTCGATGGAGAACATGCGGGCAGTGCGGGAGGTGTGCTCGCGGCATCGGGTTCCCCTGTTCTTTGACGCCTGCCGCTTCGCCGAGAACGCCTATCTGATCAAGATGCGCGAAGAAGGTTACGCCGATGTCCCGGTACCTGAGATCGTGCGCGAAATGTTCTCATACGCCGACGGCATGACGATGAGCGCGAAAAAGGATGCGTTTGTGAACATCGGCGGATGGCTTGCGCTCAACAACGACGACTGGGCCGAGCAGGCACGCAATGTGCTGATCCTCACCGAGGGATTCCCAACCTACGGGGGGCTCGCCG
>PUNW01000042.1 GCA_003552665.1 Spirochaetaceae bacterium
AGCGCAAGCGCGCCGAGGAGGAGGAAGCGAGCAAGGCGATCATGCGCAAGGTCACCCGCGCGCTCAAAGAGGCGTTTCTGATGCTGCCCCGCGAGCAGTACGGCTGGCTGAGCGCGCAAGCGTCTTCCGGACGAGGCAGCGGCGCCGGCGCGAAGAAGGGCGCCGGCGAGCCGGGTGCCGGCGGCGAGGGATCCGGCGGCGCGCACGCCGGAGGCGACGGGAGCGCAGCTGCGGAATCTCCGGACGGCGGCACGGAAACCGCGGCCGACAGCGCCGGGGACGACCCGAGCCTGGGCCTTACCGCCGACAGCGAGCGCGCAGCGGGGCGCGGTGCGGAACGAGAGTTCTACGAATACCCGGGGCCGCTGTATCGGCTCACGGTCTCCCCGGCTTCATGCACCGTGGGCGTCGGGCGACGGCGCAAGCTCCACGCCCTCGCGCGTGACCGCGCGCGCCGCGCGATAGACGCAGACATCTCCATTACCTGGCGCATAACCGAAGGCGCCGGCTCACTCAGCGGCCAAAGCGGCGAGTTCGTCGAGTTCATCGCGCCCGAAGAGCCGGGCCTGACGCGGGTGGAAGCACGCGCCGTGCAGGGCGAAACCGAATGCAGCGCTGAAGCGGTCATAACGGTCACCGCCGAGCTCATCCCGCGCGCCGCCGGCGATACGGCTTTCAAGCACGGGCTGCCGGGCTACACCTACGAGCACGCCCCCGGCCGTCTGTGGCGCTCAAAATACAACATCGCCGACAGCGTGATAGTCATCAACAACGCGCACGCCGATTTCGTGTTCGCCTCGCGCCAGACCGCAACCAAACTGCGCTACATCGCCCGCCTCTACGCCAAGGAGATCGTCCTCGCGAACTTCCCCGAGGCCTCGAAAGACGAGCTCCTCGAGCGCCTGGTCGAGCTGATGCTCTACATGGAAACCCATCTGAAATAGGCACCCGGGCCGTATTGCAACCTCCCGGACGCTCCCTGGGGTTGCCAACTCGGAGGCGTCGCGCCTGGTAGCCGGGCGCGCCGCGCCGCGGCAGTCGCCGGGCCGGCCGGCCGGCGCCGAGGCTCAGCGCTCGCGCCAGTCGCGCACGAACGCGCGCTGCTCGTGCGTCTGCGGCGACGAGAAGGTCGCGAACGCGGTTCGGGCGCGCAGCTTGGCGATGGTTTCGAACACCGTAGCAGGGGTGGCTTTGCCGTGACGCAACAGCCAGCAGCCCACCACCGTTCCGGTACGGCCGAAGCCGCCCCAGCAGTGCACGTAGACCGGTGAGCGCGCCGCTATCGCAGCGTCAATCCTGTCGAGGATGCTCCGCATCCTGTCCGGGTGCGGCACCGACATATCCGCGACCGCATGGCGCTCCACGGTGCACGGCACCCGCATCCCGGCGGCAACCCTGTTCACAAACTGGTCGTAGGGTTTGAGCGGCCCTCGGTGGGTCCACTCGCCGGGCTCGGTGAGGTCTATGAATGTGCGAATACCGAGCTGCAGGAACCGTCGCAGTCTCATGCGTGTCGGCTCGTCATCGATGCTGCGCGGATACTCGCCGGCAAGCAGTTTGCCTTGCTCTACCCAATAGCTATTTCGAGAGGGAAGCTCCATACACCACCTGTTGTCTTAGTGTCTCTCCGCCATGGTCCGAACGCGGCGCGGCCGCCGGCAGCATCACGCCCGCGACGGAAGCTCCGCCACCAGATACCAGACGTGATGATCGAGGTCGTGTTTAACGACCATTACCCGTGAACCGCACAGCAGCTTGAAGTACTCGGCGCGGCTGTGGCTGGGGTCAAGCCCAGCCTCATACCAGCGATCGATTACCTGCTCAACCTCGAGCCGGTCGTCACCGACTTGCAGCGCGCGCGGCTCCTCGCCGGCGCGGTAACCGGCGTAGCATTCTACACGAACCGGCACCATAATCATCGTTTTGATTATAACACACAGCCGGCGCTGTAACGCTACCGTACCACCGTGCTACCCGACTACAGGCCTACAGCCCCCGTTCGGGTCCGTTTCGTCGCCCGGCACCTGCCTGTCGGCGCTGTCCGCGACCGCCTCCGGCGGCATGCGCCCCAGTCCGGCCGTGCCGACTCGCGCTCCCGCGCTTGCTGCCGCCACGGGCTCCACCGTTGTTTCCGGGGCCCCGGCCGCCGCGTGTTCCGCCGCCGCGGCTGCTGCGCGGCGGCTTGGGATCAAAGTGGTAGATGTTGTCGAGGTCTACCGCGATCTGCGAATCGATGAGCCGTTCGATCGCGCGTAGAGATCCGAGCTCGGCTGCGTCGCACAGCGAGACCGCCGCGCCTTCGGCGCCGGCGCGCGCGGTACGCCCAATACGGTGAACGTATGTTTCGGCTTCGTTGGGGATCTCGAAGTTGATCACGTGCGAGATATCCTCCACGTCGATGCCGCGCGCGGCGACGTCGGTTGCAACCAGGATCTGGACTTTGCCGGATCCGAACTCACCCAACGCCCGGCGGCGAGCATTCTGGGTTTTGTCGCCGTGAATGGCGTCGCTCGGGATGCGGTGCTTGGAGAGGGCCTTCGCTACCCGTGACGCGCGGTGCTTGGTGCGGGTGAAGACGATCGCCCGGTTCATCCGCTGGCGCTCAATCAGCTCCACCAGGAGCTTCACCTTGTTGGCCTGCTCGACGAACATCACCGTCTGGGCGATGCGCGCCACCGGTTGCTGCCCCTGGACGCCTTCCAGCACCGCCGGCTGTTTCAGGATGCCGGCGGCGAGCTTGGCGATCTCCTCCGGCATCGTCGCCGAGAACAATGCGGTCTGCGGCTTGTTGGTAATCATCGCGAGGATGCGCCGTACGTCGGGGATGAATCCCATGTCCAGCATGCGGTCGGCTTCGTCGAGCACCAGAAACTCAACGGCACCGAGGCCGATGCGCCCTTCGCTGATGAAGTCGAGAAGCCTGCCCGGGGTGGCGGTGAGCACAGCCGGATTGCGCTGTAGCGCGCGGCCCTGCGTAACTTTGGAGGCACCGCCGTAAACCGCGGTGTGCCTTACCCGCAGGTCGGCACCGTAGGCGCCGACACGCTCGTCAATCTGCTCGGCGAGCTCCCGGGTGGGGGCAAGAATCAGCGCCCGGGGTCGGCAGACGCTCCCGGTTTGCGGGCGTGTCGCCTTAAGAAGCTGTAAGATCGGCAATACGAACGCGGCAGTCTTGCCGGTTCCGGTCTGGGCGGTGCCGAGCAGATCGCGGCCGCCCAGCAGCTCGGGGATCGCCAGCGCTTGAATTTCGGTGGGCTGTGTGTAGCCCTCTTTCTCGACTGCAGACAGCAGCGCCGGTGCAAGAGCGAGATCGTCAAAAGAAGTTGTCACTATAGGTATCCTTAGCTTGGCGCAAACGATACCGAGAGTGAACTATGTATCTTCGCGCCGGAGTCCATTCCGAGGGGAAATTCGAAAGGTTGCTGCACGCTACCACGTGC
>PUNW01000004.1 GCA_003552665.1 Spirochaetaceae bacterium
GCGTTGGAGTAGTCGGTGACGTGAGCCTCGCCGCCGGTTAGCTTCCAGATCAACCAGGTGTCGACCGTGCCGAACAGAAGCTCGCCTGCCTCGGCCTTGGCGCGCGCGCCTTCAACGTTGTCGAGAATCCATTTGAGCTTGGTTCCCGAGAAGTACGCATCGATGACAAGCCCGGTGTTCTCACGCACGTAATCGGTAAGTCCGTCTTTCGCCATCTGCTCGCAGATCGGCGCGGTGCGGCGGTCCTGCCAGACGATTGCGTTGCAGATCGGCTTGCCGCTGTCTTTCTCCCAGACTACCGCAGTTTCACGCTGGTTGGTAATACCGATTGCGGCGATCTCGTCCGGCCTGGCTCCGGCCGACTCAATCACCTGCCGCGCAACGCCGCTTTGCGTTCCCCAGATATCCATGGGATTGTGCTCCACCCAGCCCGGGCGAGGGTAGATCTGCGGGAACTCCTGCTGCGCGACGCCCGCAATCTCGCCCTTGTGATCGAACAGGATTGCGCGCGAGCTCGTCGTGCCGGCGTCGAATGCCATTACATACTTCTTCTGCGACATTTGCTGCTTCCCTCCTTTGACGTTGCGACTTGCCACCGCATCCGAATGCGGCGGCCGGGCAGCTACTACCGCGCGGCGGCCGGGCCGCTACTACCGGTAGGGTAGTCCATAATTACCAGGCTATCAATTCGTCTGCCGGCTCATGCGCCGACAACGAGGTTGCGCCCCCGTTGTTTGGCGAGATACAGCGCGTGGTCGGCTTTTTTCACCAGGCGCGCGAACTCGAGCTCGTCTTCACGCGCGGCCACACCAAGGCTGATGGTGGGCTGCACGATCCTGTATTCGTCGAGGTGAACCGGCTCGGTTTCGATGGTGCGTCGCAGCTTCTCCGCGGTAACGGCCGCCGCGGCCGCCCCCGTATCGGCGAGCAGTATACTGAACTCATCCCCGCCGTAGCGCGCCACACAATCCTGATCGCGAAGATTCTGCTTGAGCTTGCGCCCGAGAATCCGCAGCACCTGGTCGCCTGCGTCATGTCCGTAGCTATCGTTAATGCGCTTGAACCCGTCGGCATCGATGAGAATTATACTGAGCGGGCGCTCCCGGTCCTGAGCGTCGGCCATCAGGCGCGGGCCGAGGTCCTCGAAATAGCGGCGGTTGTGCAGACCGGTCAGCGCGTCAGTGGCGGCACGGTGCTCAGCTTCGCGACGCTCACGTTGCAGCCGGCGGGTGTGGTCGGCTAGTGCAAGCGAGAGAATCACGATCTCAAACGTTGAGCCGAGCTGTATGCCGAACATCGTGAGGAAGGTATGCGGAAAGATCGCCAGGCTGCGGCCGGTGAGCAGTACGCCGCCGAAGATCAGGAAGATCCAGGCCACGAGTAGATAGCGCGCCGGCTTGTGCCCCCGCATCAGGCTACCGAAGACTGCAATTAGCAGCACCGTTGCTGCAACTGCAAAGCCGACGATCCCGGACCGCATTGCAACGGTGTACGGGAGAATCAGGCTGAACGGAAGCATCACGGCCAGCGCCACGGCGACTGCGGTAAGGACGTGGTAGAGCTGAGATGCGCGAACCCGCAGCTGCAGCACCTCGGAAGCAAACAGCAGCAGAAACAGCCCGCCTGCGAAATTGAACAACACTACCGATCGGTTCGCCCACCAGGGCCAGTCCGGCCAGAGATACTGGAACCCGATTCCGGTCAGGCCGAGGTGAAAGAGGGCAATGCTCACGATATAGGCGACATAGAGCATGTAGCGCCGATGCCGCACAAGCACAAACAGAAAGAGATTGTACAGCACCATGATCGCGGCCACTCCGAAATAGAGCCCGAGCAACAGGTGCTCACGCCCGTGCGCGGCCGTGAAGGCGTCGCGTTCCCACAATCTGAGCGGCAGGATCAGTGCCGCGTCCGAGCGCGCCCGCAGGTACACCGATCGGGACTCGCTGCGTTGCGGCTGATCGCGGCCCTCCCACGTCGCGGCGCCAGGCGCACCGGCTGCACCGGCTGCACCGGCGGCCCCCGGATCATCGCCGGCTGCCAGACCGCGGGCGTCCATGTGGCGAGCTTCCGAATCGCCGGCTGCCGAACTTCCGGGGGCGCGGGGGAGGGGAAACAGAAAGGCGCGATACGAGAGCGGCCGCTCGTGGAAGGGCCGGCGCGATCCGGTTTCTATCTCAGTGAAGCGACCGGTTTCAGTCTCGATATACGCCGTGATGTCTTGGACGAGCGGGTAGGCGAGCTCCAAAAGCCAGTCATCCTCGGCTACGCGCGCATCCAACTCAAAACGCAGCCACCAGGTGGAGCGGGTATACGAGAAGTTCGGTGCGTGCGGCCCCTCATGCGGACGGAACGCATCCCGGTATTCTTTTCGGGAAACATCTTCGAAGGTTAGTTGACCGGTTTGGTCCTCGAGAATCTTGAGATAGGGTGCCAGATCGTAGCCGGCCGGCTTGATTTCCGGTCGAACTGCCGTCGCTCCGCCGGCTGCAGCCTGCATCGGCTCCGCCGCCGTGGCTGAGGTGCCGAGAACTACCAGTAGCGTAGTGAAGAGAACAACCACAGTTTCAAGGCCTATTCAAGGACGACGGATATCGATCATCACCTTCAATTAGTTGCGTCGGCTATCGCCGCCGATCGCGCTCGTTAATCACTCGTGTCTCCCGCAGTCAACAAGCGCGCTCCTTAGTCGCGCTCGCGCTGCCATTTGGCACTGGGATCGTACGGGTAGCTCACCACCGGATCGCTTGCAGCGTTGAGCCGGGCGAGCTGTGCATCCGAGAGTCGCCAGTCGGCGGCTCCGAGGTTCGTCTGGAGCTGCTCCATGGTACGAGCGCCGATGATCGGCGCGGTTACTACCTCGTTGCACAGCAGCCAGTTGATTGCGACCTGTGCCGGATGCTTGCCGGCTTCATCTGCGACCTCAAACAGCGCGTCGAGAACGGTCCAGGTGAACTCGTTGTTGTAGTTGCTCCAGCGCTCTCCCCATCCATGCTCTTCGGCGATTGCGATGCGCGTGTCCGGCGGCGGCGCTTCCATGCCTCGTTTGAACTTACCGCTCAGCCACCCCCCGCGCAGCGGGCTCCACGGGATCACTCCCAGACCTTCGGTCCGGCATACGTCGAGGAGCTCCCACTCGGTGGCCCGCGCGAGCAGGTTATACTGCGGTTGCAGGCACACGAACGGTTCCCAGTTATGCTCGCGCGAAATATCGAGCGTCTTCTGCAGCTGCCACCCCTTGAAGTTGCTCGCTCCGATGTAATGCACCAGCCCCTGTCGCACTAGATCGTTGAGCGTGCGCAGGATCTCGGTGATCGGCGTGAGCGGATCCCAGCCGTGCACCTGGTAGAGGTCGATATACTCTACATTCAGCCGCTCCAGGCTGCGCTCTACGCCCGTGATGATGTGCTTGCGCGAGAGCCCGGTGTCGTTCGGCCCC
>PUNW01000290.1 GCA_003552665.1 Spirochaetaceae bacterium
CGCGGTTATGCTCGGAGCATTGCTCGTGGTAGGAGTTCGTCCGGGGCCGATGCTGTTTCGAGAGCATCCTGAGATTATCAACTCGCTGTTTGTTGCCCTCATGTTCGCCCAGGTGCTGATTCTGGTCCTCGGCCTTCTCAGCGTACGGGTGCTTCCCAAGATTCTCAAGACTCCAAGCTCGATCCTATTTCCAATCATTCTGGCGCTGTGTTTCATCGGGGCGTTTTCGCTCAACAACAGTCCGTATGACATGCTGATCGCGTTGATCTTTGGTTTCATCGGGTATTTTCTGAACAAATACGGCTTTCCACCGGCTCCGCTGATTCTGGGGGTCATTCTCGGGCCGCTTGCCGAGGGGCACCTCGGGCGTGCGCTGGTAACCTCGCGCGGCGACTGGAGTATTCTGTTCAGGCCTCCGATCACAACCGTGTTCTATGTCCTGGCGGTGCTGTCGATTGTGTACTCGCTGAGAGGCTCCAAGCTTCTGGCGAAGCGGGTCGCTGAAACCGGGGTTGCAGACCGACAGCCATAAGCGGGCCACTGTAGCACTACGCGTATTGAGAGAGTTCGAAGGGGGGCAGTGTGAGTTACGGTATTGGAATCGTGGGTACAGGCATGATCGCGCGGCATCACGCGCGCGCAATCGCGGCGGTTGAAGGCGCCCATCTGGCTGCGGTGGCGAGTCGGTCGGCCGACCGGGCGCAAACTCTCGCCGGTGAGCTCGGATGCAAGGGATATGGCAGCGTCACCGCGATGCTCGAAGACCCGGAGATCGAGATCGTCTCGATCTGCACACCGTCGGGTGCGCATCTTGAACCGGCACTCGCCGCCGCCGAAGCCGGTCGACACCTCATCATCGAGAAGCCGCTCGAGATCACGCTCGAGCGCTGCGACGCAATCATCGAAGCGGCGGCGAAACACGGGGTGCAGCTTGCAGGGGTATTTCAGTCGCGCTTTTTCGAGGCCGCCGGAGTGCTTAAGCAGGCGGTGGAGGCCGGGAGGTTTGGCGATTTGGTGCTCGCCGACGCGTACGTGAAGTGGTTTCGCCCCCAGGAGTACTACGACCAAGGCGGCTGGAAGGGCACAAAGCGGTTCGACGGCGGCGGAGCTCTCATGAACCAGTCGATTCACGCAGTGGACCTGTTGCTGTGGCTTGCCGGGCCGGTAGCTTCGGTGCGGGCGTATTGCGGTATCCGGGGGCACGAGCGCATTGAGGTGGAAGATACCGCGGTAGCGGCGCTGCAGTTCGAAAACGGGGCGATGGGTGTGCTCGAAGGCTCCACCGCGGTGTTCCCGGGCTTTCTCAAGCGGCTTGAGATCTCGGGCACGGCCGGGTCGGCTATTCTCGAGGAGGAGGATCTGAAAAGCTGGAGCTTCAGAGACGAAACCGCCGAGGACGAGCGCATCCGGGCCCGGTTCGGGGCTGCTACCAGAACCGGCGGCGGAGCTTCAGACCCGGGTGCGATCGGTATCGAAGGCCACAGGAAGCAGTTTCAGGAGTTCGTGGAATCGGTTCGCAGCGGGCGGCCGGTGGAGCTCAACGGCGAGGAGGCACGCAAGGCGGTTGCGCTCATCCTGGCGGTGTACCGAAGCGCCGCGGAAGGAAGGCCGGTGGCCGTTGCCCGCTGAAGGGCTTTCGGTGGCGGCGCTATTGCTCGCCGAGTGTCGCCGCGGCGTCGGCGGCGCGCTTGCCCGAGGCATCTGCGGCTGCCCTGTTCTTTGAGGCGCTGCGGGCGAGGCTGCGTTCGAGGTGGTTGCGCATCGCCTCCTCGGCTCCGGCCGCATCCCCATGCCGGATAGCCTCAAAGATGGCATAGTGCTCCTCAAGCGCCACGGCGTGGTCTCGGCTTGTGCGGCGGGCGCTGTCGTAGGTGCGGATTATGGAGTCCATAATGATCGGAATGATCCGCACAATCACCGGGTTCTTGCTCGCTTTGGCGATGCTGCGGTGAAACTCCAGCTCAACGCTCATGCTCACCCGGCCTTCATCGACGATCTGCTGCATGTCGGCCAGATGCGTCTTGATTTCCTCAATATCGGCCGGATCCGCGTTGAGAGCCGCGAGCCGAGCTACACCGGGCTCAATGATCAAGCGCGCTTCGCGCAGCGACGGCTGCAATTGCTCGGCCGGTAGTGTGCCCAACTGTAAAGGGTCGGCCTCTACTCCGGGATTGTCCGCTACGAAGGTACCGCGGCCGCGTTCCACCTTGAGCACGTTGCGCGAGACCAGCGCGCGGATCGCCTCACGGATCGTGGGGCGGCTTAGTCCAAAAAGTTGCGTCAACTGTACCTCGCTCGGCAGTTTGTCGCCGGGCTTGAGTTGACGATCCTGAATCAGCATCATGATGTGATCCGCTACTTCATGGCTCAACCGGGCGCTGTTTCCAATCTTTCGGTACATGTGCTGAAGTATACGCTATACTACGAAAAAAAGAAAAGACTGACGTCGGACAGCGCTCTACGTCAGAATAAGAATTGGAGGGGTCGACAGTGCAGAACGGCACAGTGATTGTTTTCGCAACGAGTTTTTTGGATGAACCGGTTGCCCCCACGGCGGATTGGGGCAAAGGGCGTGAGATTCTGGAAGCAGCCGAAAAACACCACGGCATCAAGATCGAGTATCGCTGCGACCGCAACCCGGCCGAACCGCCGAGTTCCGCGGAGCTCGACGGCGCGATCGCGATTATCGCCGATCTCGAGCGCTACGATCGCGCGCTGTTGGAGCAGGTCGGCGCCGGCCGCGGAGGCTCTCTGGGGCTGATTGCGCGCTACGGGATCGGCTACACCAACGTTGATATCGCGGCTGCGAAGGAGTGCGGAGTGCTTGTCACCAACGCGCCCGGTGCCAATGCCCCTCCGACGGCCGAGTGGGCGGTTGCCACGTTGCTTGACGTGGCCGGCACGCGCCTCGTGCATCATCGGCTTGCTGCGCAGGGGAAACCCAAGATTAGCCGCACGCGTCTCGACGTCGGCGGGAAAACGCTGGGAGTGATCGGTACCGGAACGATCGGAAAGCAGGTGGTAGAGCTACTGCGCGGCTTCAATATGGAAGTAATTGCGCACGACCTCTACCCCGATCACGACTGGGCGCAGGCTCACGGCGTTGAGTACGCCGGGTTTGAGAACGTGCTCGAGCGTGCAGATTTCCTCACGTTACATGCCTCCAGTCCGGACCTTCTGATCGGTGAAACCGAGCTCGCCCGGCTGAAACGTACCGCGGTTTTGGTGAACTGCGCGCGCGGTCACTTAGTGGATAATAGGGCGGCCTACAGAGCTGTCAAGGAAGGCCGATTGTGGGGATACGGGCTGGATGAGATCTGGGAGCATCCTGATCTCGAGCTCGAAGGGGTGAACGTCATTGTGAGCCCTCACGTCGGCTCCGACACCGACCGAGGCAAAGAGCGCATGCAGCGCATGACGGCCGAGAC
>PUNW01000312.1 GCA_003552665.1 Spirochaetaceae bacterium
GGATTAACGCTGAAGTTGGTCACGCTGGTATTGGCAAGCCCCCCGTTCGGAATTACGACGCGCCGGTTGTCGATGGTGTTGAGCACGGTATAGAGGATTCTTATCTCAGCCACCGTGCCCATCGTGCCCGCCGCATCGATGAAGTCTCCTACATTGAACGGACGGAAGATGAGAATCAACACTCCGCCGGCGAAGTTCGAGAGGCTGCCTTGAAACGCGAGGCCCACCGCCAGCGAGGCCGCACCGAGCACCGCGATGAAGGAAGTCAGTGCGATCCCGAGGGTCTGAAAAACCGTGAGCAGCAGCATGATCATCAACACCGTGCGCAGCACGGAATCGAGAAACGACCGGACCGTCGGATCAAGGTCTTTCCTCATCTCGAAGGACCTGCGTATCAGCCGCATCACGAACCCGACGAGCAGCCGTCCTACGATATACACCAGGATCGCAAGCACAATCCGCTGTCCGTACTGAATCACTAAATCGCTCAGCTGTTCGGTCTCCAGTTGAAACACGATCACAACCCTCCCCGTAAAGCGTTCTGCTCCGTCACCGTAAACGCGCACATCATACCTGCTAACGCGGCGGTTGACCACAGGTACCGCGAATGGCCTCCAGGGTTTGCGCTGTAACTCGAATCCCGCTACAATTCAGCGTTGAGCTCAGCCGGCAAGCATACCGGCTGTCTCGCTGCCATACCGGTTGAGATCGACGCGGAACAAGCTGCCGACAGTCCGGGTCACAGCGTGCGGTTCCGGCGTTGCAGAACAAGGAGGCTTGTGGTGATCATGGCTGACCTCACAGACGTGACAAGCGCCCGCTCTACCGGGATGACCATACCGCAGGAGCCGGCCCCTGAGGCGCTCAAAGCCACAGAGCAGGTGACGACCGAGCTTGTTCGGGCAGGTTCTTTGCTCACGCGCGAGAGTGACGTGCGGTCGCTCACCTCGGTCCTGGTCGATCAGTCTCTCGACATAACCGGTTCGGACCTCGGTGCGGCTTATCTCTTCTCTGAGCCGGGATATACCAACAGCCCGTTAAGACTGATGTATCGGCGGGGGCGGTACTCCATCCCTCGGAAGCTCGATCCGGACCTGGAAAGCATTGCGTTCGTGGGTGAGCTGCAGGAGACGCTGGTCCTGCACGGCAAAGGCCGACGGTTTTTCGAGGACGCCTTCCTCCACAAACGCATGCACAGCGCAATCGTCGCCCCGATCGTGGCGCCGGCTGCAACGTTCGGAGTTCTCATTCTTAACTCGGTGCGCCCCGAGTTCTATCATCACAACCGCCTGCGTTTTGTGGAGTCGTTTGTGCCGTTGGCGGCAGGAATGCTTCACAACTCCGAGTTGCTCGACGAGCTCAGAGAAAAGCTTCGCAGGATCGAGGCGCTCGAGCGTTACCAGGAGAGCATTTTCGCGTCGATGACCAATCTTCTGATCACGGTAAATCGTGATGGAGCCGTCCGTTACTTCAACTACGCCGCCGGCGAGCGGCTGGGGCTGCACGAGGAGCACGTCGGCCGGCCCTTCAACGAGGTCTTCGGCGATGCAGTTGATAAAGGTATCCTCTCGGCAGTGGACCGCTCCCGGGAAAACGGCGAGGAGCAGCTCGGGATCGAAGGGATTATTGCTGCTCCGAAGCGTGAGCTCGATTTTTCACTCAACATTTCTCCGCTTCGGGGAAAACGCGGCCGCCGTGAAGGCCTGACCCTGTTGTTCACCGACCAGACCGCCGAACGTGAGCTCAAGGGCCAGATGCAGGTCGCGACGGAGGAACGGCGCGCGGTGAAGGACATGTTCGCGCGCTACCTGTCAAACGAGCTGGTTGAAAACCTCATGCAGCATCCGAACAAAATTCGCCTCGGCGGCGACAAGAAGCTCGCCACCACCTTCTTCGCCGACATACGCGGATATACCACCTTCGCCGAAGGCAAGGATCCCGAACACATAGTGGAGGTGCTCAACGGGTACTTCCAGGAGGCGGTTGAGGTCATCGTCACGAACGGGGGCTACATCGACAAGTTCATCGGCGACGCCATCATGGCGATCTGGGGCGTACCGCTGGAGAGCGAAGAGCAGGACGCCGTCAACGCAGTCAGCTGCGCGCTCGAGCTACAGGAGCGGGTGAATGCACCGGATCGCACGTTCTTCACCGGGGATGCTGCCAACCTCAAGGTTGGAATCGGGATGCATACCGGACCTCTGGTTGCCGGGAACCTCGGGAGCGCCCAACGTATGGATTATTCCGTGATCGGCGACAGCGTAAATGTTGCAGCACGCCTCGAGAGTATCGCCGAAGGTGGACAGGTGATCATCACGCGGCATACCCGTGAAATAGTGGGGGACCGATTCAAGGTGAAGGAATTAAAACCGGTACGCGTGAAAGGTAAGGAACAGCCGATTCCGATCTTTCATGTGCTCGGTATAGCGCGATAGGCAGTAACCGCATCCCCGGCGAAAGAGGGTGCACAGCTTACACATAAGGAGATCCGCCGTGGAGACCAATTTCGCCATTCTCAATGCAGCCCCCGCCTGGACGTCTATCGTCGCAGGAATCGTCGTCGTACTGGCCGGCGGCGGTGCTGCATGGCTTACCGTGCTGCGAATTCGTTTTCGCGATACGCTGCTCCGGGTTCTCGATCAGCCCGAGCTTGCCGATGAGCTCTTTCACCGCCGCTACAGCCCTGCCACGGTTTCGCTGCGCTCGGGTGTGATTGAAAAACTGGCGCGAACCAGGGATCCGGCCGTGCTCAGGCTTACCGGTCTCGATAAGGTCTGGATCGGGCGAGTGCGGACCAAAGGGCGCGAGCGGGATGTACGTCGCGTGCTCGAGCTGCTCCCGGACCAAGGGCTTTTTGCCTGTTTTATGGCGGCGCTCAGGAGCAATGCGGCTGCTAAGCTGCTCGTTCGGTGGCTGGATGACAACGATCCGCTACTCGGGCTGCGGCGACTTGCGTTATCAAGCGATGGTGAGGCATTCAACGGGGCAGTTGCTTTGCAGATGCTTCATGATCGCCTCGACAGAATCCGTGAAATGCTCGGGGATCCGGAATGGCCTGCGCGATACTTCGCGATAACGATAGTGCTCCACAGCAGTGACGAGCGCTCACAGCGCGCAGTCTGGGACGCATTTCGAGACCCGCATCGCCGCGTGCGGGCAGTCGTCGCGGCGGAGTTGCAAAGCGAGGACCGCGACCGGCTTTATCATCACCTGTACGACCTGTACCTTCACGATCCGGTATTCGAAGTACGCAAAGTCGCTCGGCAGCGCCTGGCGGCGGAGTTTTCGGAACGCTATCGCGTCGATCGTGACTCGCTGACCAGCACCGAAGCGCTCCACGTAATCGGACTGCTCGAGCCCGATTCCACCGAGGATCAGGCCCTGGCCCTCGGCTATCTGGGAGGAGACAATCTCGAGCTTGCGTTAC
>PUNW01000189.1 GCA_003552665.1 Spirochaetaceae bacterium
GGTCGGAATACAGACCGTGAACTCGCCGAGGCCTTCAAGGAGGGTGAACGAGTGCCGCGAAGGGCGTACCAACACTTGAAAGATAGGCCTGCCCCAGATCGGTCCGATCACTCCCCAGCCAATCGTCATCGGGTTGCCCTGCGTTCCCGACACCAGCAGCAATCCGTTCCCATGCAGACGCTCCACGCTCTCCTGCATTACATCATAGGTTCCAATTTTCGTAGGCATGGCGACAGTATGCCGGTGATTGGTGCCGATGTCGAGCAGCGGGGACGGCGACCGCGGGGACGAGCGCGGGGACGGAGGCAAAACTCTTGGGCGAGGGGACGGAGGCGAAACTCGCAGCAAGCGTCTCCGTCCCCCCGCGCGCCGTCCCCCCGCGCGCCCGGCCGGTTCACAGTTTCTCGAGTCTTCGCCGACAGCGTGTGCATAGCGAACGCGATTTGCGGTCTGTGTGGGTGAGTGTGTTGGAGAACCGCATCACGCAGTTTGAGCTGGGACAATGGGGGAGGCCGAGAAGGTGGCCGAGCTCGTGGACCGCTTCCTTCACCACGCGGTCAAAAAACCTCTCCGGGTTAGGAGCACGAAGCGAGCTCTGAGCATGGAGCCTTGCCAGCGCGACGATGCACGCCTGGAGACGAGGCGCGGCGAGCCCGAACACGAAGTTGAGATCATCTGCATACAGGTCTTCATCGACCACGGCTATCATAAGCTCACTGGGGTCGTCATGCGTTGGATGAGCGCTCAGGTCTCGCCACGCATCAACTGAACGACGCAGCAGCGCTTCCGCGTGGTACTGACCGCGCTTGGAGTCGTAAGCGTCAGCCGAGATGGGTATCGGACGGGCAGTCTTACACCGGAGCGGGAGCTCGGCCTCTACTGCAGAACCGAGGGCTTCGAAGAACCCGTAGTCGGGAATGTCGATCGGCAGTATCTGGACTGTCATAGGCGCCCCGCGCGCTGTGACTGGTTTCATCCGCCACCTCCGTCCCCAACGCTCGACGTGCGCTGTGAAGGCGCCTCCGTCCCCCGATCTTCCCGATCTTACGTCATGGTCAGCACGAGTTTTCCGATGTTCTCGTTGCGTTCCATTGCCGTGTGCGCCTCGCGCGCTTTCTCTAAGGGGAAGGTGGCGCTGATCACCGGCTCAATCGATGAATCGGACAAAGCCGGCAGCCAGCGCTTTTGGAATCGGCTGATAATACCGCGCTTTTCGAGGACTGATTGAGCACGCATTGTGAAGCCTAGAATTGCTAATCGCTTTCGCAGCATGGCGTTCATGTTGAACTCAGCTGTGTGACCACCCATGAGCCCGACCAGGATCAGTCTTCCCTTCTCTTTCAACACCGAGAGGTTACGCATGAGGTATGCGGCGCCGATGAAGTCTTCGACAACGTCGACGCCTACGCCGGTGGTGTAGCGGAACACTTCTTCTACAAAATCGAAGCTCTTGTAGAGAATTCCATGGTCCGCGCCCAACTGCAGCACGGCGTCCAGTTTTGCCCGGGAGCCGGCGGTGAACAAAACCGTGGCGCCCAGATGCTTCGCCATCTGTACCGCAGCCGAGCCAACACCGCTTGCCCCTGCGTGAATCAGTATTGACTCGGACGGAGCTAAGCCGGCGAGCTCAAACACCGTCTCGTTAGCGGTGCAGAAAGTCTCGGTCACCGATGCCGCCTTGACGAAGTCCCAGTTGTCGGGCATTGGGACAGCGAGCCCGTGGTCGATACAGGCGTACTCGGCATAGGCGCCTTCAGCGACCAGACCGAACACCCGGTCTCCGGGCTTAAAGCCGGTGACGCCGTCTCCCACAGCCGCCACCTCGCCGGCGAGCTCCAAACCGGGGATCAGGCCCCCGACACCAGGGGGCATGGGGTACAAGCCGGCGCGCTGCAGGCAATCTGCGCGGTTAACCCCTGCGGCTTTAACGCGCACCAGCAACTCCTCGGGGCCCGGACGCGGGACCGGAAGGTCTTGAATCGACAGAACCTCAGGACCACCGTAACGCGGAATTGTCACCGCCGACATTGTTGAGCTCATACGGCGAGGGTAGCACGCTTCGGGGAGTGTGTATATGCAAATTAGTCCAGTGTTCCTAAAGCAGTAGTTGCGGTTCATAAGCACCTGCAAGTGGTGCGAACCCGGTTGCATGGTTAGCTGAAACTCTCTTCTTCTCAACAATTAGGCGGACCTGGGCCGGAACGAGCAAGTCCGCATGCTCGAGCCCGGACGCACAAGTCTGCCCGTGAACAGTTGTGTGTTTTTTACTAAACGGATGTAGGGTTAGTACGTGGTTTGCGCATTTGGCGGCGCGTGGGAGTGAACTAAACTTTTTCGAAGTAGTTGACTTTCGTATTCACCGGCGTGAATATATATGCGACCCAAACGAGGGTTTGGTTTATCGCTGAGCGGTAGTCGGACCGCACGGGCGCCACACTGGGCGGGGACCAGGTCGCGCGGTAAACACGCGGCGCGGCTGCGGAGGTAGCCCCGCAGCGTCGCAGTCGGATCGCGGAGTAGCCACACGGCGCCGTCGGGAGACTGCGCGGGTAGAGCTCCGCTGCGCCGTCGTGGAACCGCACGGCAGCCACAGCGGGCGGGCGCCACACTGGGCGGGAACCAGGTCGCGCGGTCGCCGGCTGTAGTGCGGCTGTTCTGCGGCCCGCTGAGTTCCTTCCGGTGCAGTTCCGCTATCGATCGGCAAACTACAGTCAGGAGGTGTCGTCGTGTCGGATTCCACTGATTTGATTGGTGGTGAATGGAAGCCGGAGATTCCTGATCGCCACCCGTCCGTGCTTGATCCGCGGATTCTGCTCCCCGGGCTGGTTCTGGGCGTTCTCGGCGTTATCATCGGCGCGGAGTTGATTACCCGTGTCGGCATCACGCCTAACACGTCGGTCATCGGAGCCATTTTGGCCATGGGTGCGTCGCGTATTCCGCTCGGGATACTGAAACAATGGCGGAGTGTCCATAGCCAGAACCTTATGCAAACAGTGATCTCGGGAGCCACGTTCGGCGGAGCAAACGGGTTGCTCCTGCCGATCGGTATTCTATGGCTTTTCGGACGACCTGAGCTGGTGCCGGTTATGTTCATCGGTGCAGCGATCGGGCTGGTGGTCGATATGTCGGTTTTGTATAAGCTGTACGACACCCCGACATTCCCGGGATCGGCACCATGGCCTCCCGGCGTTGCGAGTGCGGAGACCATCATCGCCGGTGATGTCGGCGGCAAGCGGGCGCTCACGCTTGTAGCAGGAGCGATCGTCGGGGGTATCGGCAGCTTCTTCGGTATCCCGTTCGATATCGTCGGTATCTCATGGATCGGCAATTTCTGGGCGCTGTCGATGTTCGCGGTGGGACTGCTGCTGGCCGGGTATGCGCCGGATCTCATTGGGGTCAACTTGCAGGAAA
>PUNW01000384.1 GCA_003552665.1 Spirochaetaceae bacterium
ATGCGCCACTGTTCCGGCCGCTACGACTGGGAGGTCCCTGTCGAGAGGCTTGCGGCCGTAACAGTGTTCAGTCTGCCGATCGAAATGGTGTCCGCCAAGCGATCGGGTTAGAACTCTTCGAACTCGGAAGCGTCAGGACCCAATCCGTCGTGCTCCTCTTCGAGCGAGAGCGTGATACCGGTCTCATCAGCTGGGCGTTTGTCACCGGTAGTCCGCTGATGGCCGCTGCCTCCGGCGGCGCCCGTGCTGCCTATGTTGCCCCGGTTTGTGCCGGTGCCGCCCCGGGATGCGGCGAAAGCGCCGGCGGCGCCTCCGTTGGCTCCTGAAGCGCCGCTCGACCGGGCCGTTGGGGTGTCGCGACTTGGGCCGCCGCCCGCGGCGCCGGTTGCTCCAGCGGTTTCACCGATTGCCCCGGCGGCGCCCGCGCCGGCGGTAGATCTGCCGGATCCGGATGCTCCTGCGATGGCGGCGCTCCCGGCGGCGCCCGTTGCCCCGCTGTGCGCGGGTGCAGCTAAACGCCGGCGGTCGTTGTTGAGCTTGAAGATACGTACTGAGGACTGTAGTTGCTCTGCTTGGCCGTTGAGCTCTTCGGACATCGAGGCCATCTCTTCCGAGGTAGAAGCGTTCTGCTGGATAATCTGGTCGAGCTGACCGAGCGAAGTGTTGATTTGGTCGGCGCCGGTGCTCTGTTCGGCGCTCGACGCGGTGATCTCCTGTACCAGTTCGGCGGTCTTCTGGATATCGGGAACGATCTGCCTGAGCATCTCTCCGGCTTGCTCCGCAACGCTCACGCTGCGCTCCGATAGCTCGGATATTTCCGCCGCTGCCTTCTGACTCCGTTCCGCTAGTTTGCGCACCTCACTCGCTACCACTGCAAAACCTTTGCCGTGTTCTCCCGCCCGGGCCGCCTCAATCGCCGCGTTGAGGGCAAGCAGGTTCGTGTTACGGGCAATCTCATCGATGATTGATATCTTCTCGGCAATCTCTTTCATCGCCTGCACGGTCTCCTCTACTGCAGCTCCACCCTGTTCGGCGTTCTCGGCCGACTTCTGCGCGATCTTGTCGGTCTCGAGCGCGTTCTCGGAGTTCCTCCGGATGTTTGAGCCCATCTGTTCCATCGACGAGGACACCTGTTCAGCCGCCGCGGCCTGCTCAGTCGCGCCCTGTGACATCTGTTGTGACGTTGAGCTCATTTCACGGCTCCCGGAAGCCACATTGCCGGCGGCTGTTTGCACGTCTTGTACCGTCGCCGAAAGGCCCTCCTGCATCTTGCGGAAGGCGTCTGCGAGCACACCGACCTCGTCTTTGCGGTGTATCGTTATTTGTCGGGTGAGGTCTCCATCGGCGACGTCCTGTGCAATGGCCGCCATCTCTTGCACCGGGCGTGAAATGCGGCGCGAGAACACAACCGAGAACACAATGAAAACCAATCCCACGATTACGGTTACGGCGACCGTGAAGCCGGCAAGCGTCGAAAACTGGCGAATATTGTCGTCAAGCGACTGCTGGAAGGCGCCGAGACCGCTTTCCGCGTCGTCTAGGAACTCGTCAATCGTGGCTATGAGGGCGTCCTTGTGGCGGTCGTACTCGGAGCTCTCCACCAACGCGAGTGCCGCCTCAGCATCGCCTTCCTCCATCAGGGCGAGGGCCTCATCCTCCATCGCGATGAGCTCCGCGTTCGCCTCATCCTGTCGCGCGAAAATGTTCGCCGTGTCGGTATCTCCGGCAGCCTCCGCATCTGCTACAGCCGAGGCCACCACCTCATCGAGCAGGTCTGCGTGCTCAAAGTAGCGCTCGGTCCAGCTCTCGTCGTCGGTGAAGATGAAGTTGCGCAACGATTGGGTCAGCACCTCGTCGAGCCATCTGATCTCCTGTGCGCGGGTGAACTGTTGCTGGTAGTATGATGATTGAGCGAGGTTGCCGCCGATTGTCGACACGATGACGTACATGCCGATACCGGTCGCGATCATAATCACGGACACCGTCAGAATTGCTGTGCGTATCTTGGCGCCGATTCCCAAGCCCCTTGCGGCTTGTTTGTCCTGGTCCATAATCTACTCTCCCTGGGGCGGCGAATTGTGGTTGATGAATGTACACGATTTTTTTAGTGAGGAACCTCAGTCTAAAGGCGGGATCTTTCCTGTGTCAATCATAGATTACTATCTGTCTCAGTAATGAGCTCGAGAGGAAGCGGCGACGCCGGCCGGCCTGCGACGGTGACTCATGGGGCTCCCGCGGTGTCCTACAGCGCGACGTGGTCCGGGTACAGCTCGCGTACGTCTACGATGTCTCCGGACTGCACCCGCGGGTCATCGAGTGTACGCAAAGTGAGCTCGGCGGCTATGTCCGGAGGGAGCAGTTTCCCATCTCGTTTCAGGCGGAGGAACAGCTCGCGGTCGTGGGTTGCTTCGTCTGGGAGGTTCCGGGTCAAGGTTTGCATTGAAGTGTCGACCACACCGGGGCGCACCGCAAAAACACGGTGCGGAAGGTTTCGGCCCGCCTGTTCATGGGCGACTGTCCGCGTGAACATATCCAACCCCGCTTTGCCCGCGCAGTACACCGATCTCCTAAAGTATGGAGATTTCCCCGCTCCGGAGGTGATGTTGACGACTGTCACGTGGCTGTCCAGTCTTGACCCCGACACAGCCCCAAGCAGCGACGCGGTCAGATAGATCGGGCCGGCGAGGTTGGTCAGAATATGGTTCTGTGCTTCCTCCAGGTCGAGGGTCTCCGCAGGCCCCACCGGCGAGAGCAGTGCCGCGTTGTTGATCAGGTATATCGAGGGTGGGCCGTCGCCGCGCGCGTGCCTGACCACATCGTCGATGAACTTCCGAGACTTTGCGTGGTTCCTGAGATCCAACTCCGGTAGCTGAGTTTCCCGGGTGTGGTTGTAGCGAAGCGCTCGAGTTCGGGGTGCGCGCTTCGGGCGCAGGCGAATACGTGATGCCCGACTCGGAGCACGCTTCGACACAACGCTTCACCCAAGCCCCGTGAGGCGCCGGTGATGATGTAGATATCCTTCTGCACGGCCGCCTATTATAACACACAACTGTCGCTGGTCCGGCCTGTGCTGCTAATTGCTGGCATTTGTTATTATATCCTGGCATAATTTAGTGTTAATTTGAGTTCGCAGGGGGTACCATGTTCGATTTTACCGGCAAGGTTGCGGTCGTAACCGGGGGAGAACAGGGGATCGGTCGGGCAACGGCGCTTGCCTTGGCTCGTCAGGGAGCGAGTGTCGTTATTGGCGGCCTGGACGACGTCTCCGGCAATGAGGTGGCTTCCGAGTGCGGGGAGAAGGGCAGTTACTTCCACGTGGATGTTACCCGCGCGGACGAGGTGCGGGAGCTTTCCCGTCACGTGGTTGAGAGGTTTGGCCGGGTGTCGGTACTGGTGAATAACGCCGGCATTCACGCTATCGGGAATGCAGTGGAGACCGATGAGGAGCAGTGGCGACGTGTGCTCGACGTGAACGTCACCGGCATATTTCTGGTAACGAAAGCGATTCTGCCGCAGATGATCGAGGGCGGCGGCGGTGTGGTGGTTAATGTTGCTTCGGAGGCGGGGCTGTTGAAGCAACTCGAGACGTCGCGACCGGCGAATCGGCTTGGAGCTCCGGACGAAAGCGCTGCGGCTATTGTAGCTTTGGCGAGCGACGATATCGGGTACGCGACCGGCGCAGTCTTCTCAGTGGATGGCGGTCTGACGGCCCAATAGGGCATTGTACAATAGCTTTGACTATTCGCACAGGTCAGTGCAGAATCAGTTGTCACAATTCAGACAGGCGGAGGAAGTAGATGCTCGAGTTTGGTGCACATGCGTTTGTATGGATCGGAAATTGGGATACCGACAGTGGAAATGGTGCTATCCGGAACGCCTTCGCGGCGGGGTGTGATTTCATCGAGATACCGATCCTGGAGCCTAAGAGCTTCGATGCGGAAGCGCACCGCAAGGTGCTTGAAGAGAGCGGACTGAAGGCAACCTTTTCAACGGTCTTGCCTGCCGGGTCGCACATGCCGGATGAACCGGAGAAAGCCAAAGCGCACCTGCTGGCTGTTCTAGACAAGGTGGCGGCCACGAACTCCACCTATCTCGGAGGGTGTATCGGATACACGCTCGGGCACCTCACCGGCGCCCCGCCTGCGAAACGGGAAATCGATACGATCGTGGAGGTCTTGGGCGAGGTCTGCCGGGAGGCGAAGGAACGCGGCATCACTCTGGCCCTGGAGGCGTGCAACCGGTACGAGACCTATGTCTTCAACTCAATTGACGACACCGCGGAGGCGGTTCGCAGGGTTGGAGCAGACAACCTCAAGGTGCACGGCGATACCTACCACATGAATATCGAGGAAGAAGGATTCTATGACCCTATTCGCAAGAATGTGGACGTGCTAGATTACCTTCATATGAGCGAGAGTCATCGGGGCCTGGTGGGAACCGGCACTGTTCAGTGGAGCGAAGTCTGGAGGGCCCTGAAGGATGTGAACTTCTCTGGAAAGCTTGCGCTCGAATCGTTCGCGGCGGTAAACGAGAAGTTGCAGGCGGCCACGTGTCTCTGGCGCCCGACCAACGCAAAGCCGGAAGTCCTGGCCGGAGAGGGAATGAAGTTTCTTCGCGATGGCGCTCGCGAGCACGGGCTAATCACGTAGTTCTTGGGGTGTCAGGCGGCGTAGTGGGGCGCCTGACGCCGCTTTGTATCTTGCCGGTTTACGAGGAGCGCCGGGATGGATGTCTTGGTTGGGATCGATGTTGGGACTTCGAGCGTCAAAACCGTGGCGGTTGACCTGCAGGGGCGAGTTGTCGCCGAGTCACAGAGAGGTTATACCCTGAAGCATCCCCAGCCGGGTTGGGCGGAACTGCACCCGTACGAGTGGTGGGAGCAAACCGTCGACGCGGTTCGGGAAGTAGTCGACTCGGTGTTGAAGAAGGAAGCGCGCTCCAAAGTGCTCGGCCTCGGCCTTACCGGGCAGATGCATTCGTTGGTGCTCCTTGACGCGAACGGTGAGCCGGTACGCCCGGCGATCACCTGGCTTGATAGCCGGGCTCGCTCGGTCCTCAGCGCGCTTACTGAGAAGCTTTCCGCAGCGGGGTTCCTCGATCGCATCAAGAATCAACCCGCGCCCGGACTCACGATATCAATCCTCGCGTGGCTGGCCCGGTATGAACCCGAAGTGCTTGAGCGGGCGCAAACGTTGCTGTTGCCGAAGGACTACATTCGGTATCGGCTAACCGGTGAGCTGGTTTCGGACTTCACCGATGCCTCTTCTACGCTATTGTTCGACACCTGGAGCCGAACATGGTTTCATGAGGCGGCCGAGTTGCTCGGAATCCCGACGCACCTCTTCCCTCCGCTGCGCGACACCTACGCGCCCGGTACGGCGGTCCGGCCGGAGATGCTGGGCCTGCCGGCTGCGCACCCGGAGATTCCGGTTGCGACCGGTTGCAGCGATCAGCAGGCTGCCGCACTGACGACCGGCGTGATTGAACCGGGTACGGTGCAGCTTATGCTGGGAACCGGTGCACAAGTGCTTGCGCCGGTGGACACCACTGACCTGGACACGATACGGACTCTCAACTTCTTCGCCCACCACCATGGGTGGATCGTTCAGGGTAGTGTACAGAACGCCGGTTCGGCACTCTCCTGGGCGATGAAGGCTCTGGGCGCCGACTGGGATGAGGTTGCCACCGTCACGCGTATGCCTACGGCCAAGGACGATCCGTACTTCCTGCCGTACCTCTCAGGCGAGCGTACGCCGATCATGGATCCCGATGCTACCGGTGCCTGGGTTCGCCTGCGCCCTGATGTCGAGCGGGCGGACCTCCTGCGGACCTGTATGGAGGGGGTCGCCTTCGGGATTGCCGATGCCGTCGAGGCAGTGCTTGAGGTGATGAGCGTTCAGGACTCGCTCGAGATTCGGGTGAGCGGCGGGGGCATCCGGCTGCAAGCGTACGTGCAGATGATCTGTGACGGCCTTGGTAAGCCGCTGTCGATACTCTCGGAGGCGAACGCCACCGGAATTGGAGCGGCAATGCTCGGCGGCGTTGCGGGAAAACAGTTTCGGAACCTCGAGGAAGGCTTTGCCTCGCTCGGAGCTCGGGTCGAGAGTTGTCTCATCCCCGATGCTGATCGGCATCAACAGCTCGGTGAGCGTCGGGCGGCGCTTCGACCAATCAGGGAGGCATATCTTCATGCCTGCCGGTAGGAACGCGCTAACATAACACACAAGCAAACAACAATAAAACATAATAATCGTTGACCAACGATAACAGGGATCGTATCATGGTGCTATGAATGGCAGTGATCTACGTCTCGGGGTGATCGGAGTAGGCCGTGCCGGGATGATACACGCCCGCAATTTCGCGAAGGCTATACCCGGAGCAACCCTGATCGCGGTCGCTGACCCCTCGGCCGAAGCCCTCGAACGGGCGGAGGATGAGCTCGGGAACCTCTCGATTTTTCAGGATTACAACGAGCTTCTGCACAGCGCGGTCGTGGATGCGGTCGTGGTTGTTACTCCTACCAACCTGCACTTGGAGGTGGTGACTGAGGCTGCGGCAGCAGGGAAGCACGTCCTGTGTGAAAAGCCGATGGCGATGACGGCGGACGAGTGTCGCAGGATGATTGAGGCCTGCGAACGTGCCGGCGTGAAGCTTCAGATTGGTTTCATGCGACGGTTCGATCGGGGCTTTCGCTACGCGAAGGAACAGATCGAGGCAGGAGCAATCGGTGAGGTGGTGCTGGTGAAGTCCCTGACCCACGGGCCGAGCAAGCCCCAGCCCTGGATGCTCGATATTGAAAAGAGCAACGGCCCGCTCGCGGAGGTTTCCAGCCACGACATCGACACGCTTCGTTGGTTTGCCGGCAGCGATATCAGCGAAGTGTACGCCATCGCCGGAAACTTCCGCTCTGGGTTTGCAGCACAGGAGTACCCTCGGTTCTATGACAACGTGATCGTGGCGAGCCGCTTTTCGGACGGGAAACAGGGCCTTATCGAGGGGGCGGTTTACGTGCAGTACGGATACGACGCCCGCGCGGAAATCCTGGGGACGGAGGGTGTGCTCTTCGTCGGCGGCCTCGAAGGTCAGCGAGTTCAGGTCGTCTCGCACCGGCATGGGGCCGTATCGCCGGTGGTCGAGAGCTGGCGCACGCTGTTTCTTGATGCCTATCTGGCTGAGGACCGGTCATTTGTCGACTGTATTCGCAACGATACGGTTCCGGAAGTCACCGGATATGACGGTTTGCAGGCGGTGCAGGTCGTCAACGCCGGAAATCAGTCGATTCAGGAAGGCCGGCCGGTGTCGATTCCCACGGTTGCAGGAGGTGCGGGTTTATGAAAGCAGCACGGCTGTACGAAGTCGGTGATCTACGAATAGAAAACGTCCCGGAGCCGAGCATCGGCAGAGATGAGGTGCTCGTACGCACCGCAACTGCGTTCGTGTGCGGCACCGATGTGCGCATGTACAAGAACGGGAAAGCAGGCATACACCCTGACAACCCACGGGTGTTAGGGCATGAGCTCGCCGGGACCATAGAGCAGGTCGGGTCGGAGGTGCAAGGCTACTCGGTGGGCATGCGAGTGGCGGTTGCTCCCAACTATGGATGCGGGGTGTGTGACCGATGTGTCGCCGGCAACACCCAGCTCTGTTCACGGCAGAAGGCAATCGGGATTGCAGTGGACGGCGCGTTCGCGGAGTATGTGCGGATACCGGCGCCCGCGGTTCGCCAGGGCAACATCTATATTCTGCCGGAAACAATCTCGTTTCATTCCGCGGCGCTCGTAGAACCGTTCTCCTGCGTCTACAACGCCTACGAACGAATCGGCATTTATCCGGGAGAGCGGGTGTTGATTATCGGGGCCGGGCCAATCGGCGTGATGCACGCAAAGCTTGCCGATCTTGCCGGCGCGGGCAGTATCTATATGAACGATCTAAGTGAGGGACGATTGAACCTGGCGAAGGGCATTGTCCCGGCAATCGAGGCGTTGCATACGGAGGATCTCAAGGCCGAGATCGACGGTCTGACCGGTGGTGACGGAGTGGACCTCGTCATTACCGCAGCGTCGGTTGCAGCCATTCAGGAGATTGCGTTCTCGCTGGCCGGTATGAACGGAAGGGTCATGTTTTTTGGCGGGCTTCCTAAGAGTAACTCCCACGTATGGCTGGATACAAACGAGATTCACTACAAGCAACTCATCGTGTCCGGAACCACAATGCAGTCGCTCCATCAGTATCGCGAGATTCTGCGGCTCATGGAGCGCGGCGTGCTTACCGCGGACGATATTGTTACCGGGACGGTGGGGGTAGAGGATACCGAATCAGTGATCGAACAGATAACTGACGGATCGGGGTTGAAGACCGCGATTGCCTTTGAGTGACCATTGCGGAGGTGTGGTATGAAACATGAGTATGTGCTCGGAGTTGATGTCGGTACCCAGGGCGTGAAGGCTGCCGTCTTCGACCGGGACGGCACGATGGCCGGGAGCGGATTCTGTGCCTCCGAGTTGATCCAGCCCGCACCGGGGGTAACCGAAGAAGACCCGGAACTGCAGTATCAAAATGTATGTAGCTCGATTCGCACTGCACTCGAGTCCGGCGGGGTAGACCCCGTTGAGATTCGGGCGCTCGCTCTGGACGGTCAGATGGCCGGGATCATGGGGATAGACGAAGACGGTGCTGCGGTCACCCCATACGACAGCTGGCTCGATACGCGCTGCAGCCCTCAGATCAAGAAGATGCGCGCCGCGGCGCTGCAGGAGGTTACCGCGCTCACCGGGAACGCTCCCAGTCTCAACCACGGGCCGAAGGTGTTGTGGTGGAAACAGGAGCGTCCGGATGTCTACCGGCGGATCGCGCGCTTCGTACAACCCACCGGCTACATAGCGCTGCGGCTCGCCGGCGCCAACGCGGATGCCGCGTTCGTCGATCACACCTATCTGCATTTCAGCGGATTTGCCGACAACGCGCGGCTCCAATGGTCACAGACGCTGCTGGAGCGCTTCGGCGTGTCCGCGGAGGTCATGCCGAGAATCGTGCAACCCACCGACCAGATCGGTACGATATGCGATACGGCAGCCCGCGAGACCGGCCTTCGCGCTGGTACGCCGGTCATCGCCGGCGTCGGGGACACCGCTGCCTCGTTTCTGGCAGCCGGGGCGGTGGAAGCGGGGACCTGTGTTGACGTGTCCGGAACGGCGTCCGTGTTCGCCGCCACCACCAGCGAACTGAGGCCGGATACCATCGACGGGATGCTCGGGGTGGGACGCTCTGCGGTGCCGGGGCTGTGGCACCCCTACGCCTATGTCAACGGCGGCGGCATGAACCTGGAATGGTTCAAATCGCTCGCGGAATCACTGCGCGGATCCAAGGTATCGTTTGACGAGTTGAATGAGATGGCCGCTGAAGCCGGTTCCTCCGAGGATCATCCGGTCTTTGTCCCCCATCTGGCCGGGCGCATGAGCCCGAGCGATCCTGGTATGCGCGGGGCCTGGGTAGGGTTGGTCTGGAACCATTCGGCAGGGGTGCTGTTCCGGTCGATCCTTGAGAGCATCGCGCTCGAGTATCAGCTCTACAAAGAGCGCTTGCTGCAGATCAATCCCGAACAGACGGTGCTGGAGCTGCGGAACACCGGGGGCGGAAACACCAGCGCGCTGTGGCGGCAACTCAAGGCGGACACGATGAACGTGCGGGTGGTGGAGATACCGGACTTCGCGGGTGCAACCCACGGCGTGGCAATGGTGGCTGCAGTGGGTGCCTGCATGTATGACTCGGTGGAGGAAATCGCGAGGCGATGGGTAAAGACCGAAGCCGCAACCGAACCGAATGCCCAAGACCGCACGCAGGTTGAACACCGCCTGCAGCGCTACCGCAACGCACTGGAGATGATGCAGGGCTACGCAGGCTAATAACTACCGAGGAGAGGAACCGATGGAAGCGATGACTCCGGACACATTGAAGCCGGCAGCGAGAGACACCTTCTATTTTGTTGGAGTGACGACGGCGAAATCGTCGATCATGAAGGTGTTTCCGAGGTGGGCGGAGTATTTGGAGCTCGGCGACGTGCCGATTCAGGGCATCGACTGCAAGGTGCACGATGAGCCGGAGGCCTACCGGAAGGTGGTTCAATTCATCAAAGCGGACCCCAAGTCTCTCGGGGGCCTGGTGACAACGCATAAGCTCGACCTCCTGGCTGCCGCGCGAGACCTTTTCGATGAGCTGGGGCCCTATGCGAAACGGCTTGGGGAGATCAGCTCGATCTCGAAACGCGATGGGAAGCTTTGGGGACATGCAAAGGATCCGATCACGAGCGCGCTCTCGCTGGAGGCTTTCATTCCGGAGGGGTACTGGGAAGAGAGCGGCGCGGAGCTGTGCCTGCTCGGCGCGGGCGGATCGTCGCTGGCGCTGACGATGCATCTAATGGACAATGTCCCGCCGTCGAAAGGCCCCCGGAGAATCGTGGTCACCAATCGGAGCACTCCCCGGCTCGAGGCGATGAAGCGAATCCACGCCGAGTCCAACCCTGGATACGTGGTGGAACACCATCATTGCCCAACCCCTGCAGATAACGATCATATTGTCGCGCAGCTGGCCGACGGATCAGTGGTGGCGAACGCTACCGGTCTCGGCAAAGATGCGCCGGGGTCGCCGGTGACGAATGACGTGGAGTTCCCGAAAAACGGATACGCCTGGGATTTCAACTATCGTGGAGACCTGCTCTTTCTGGAGCAGGCTCGGGCGGCGGCTCGGGAAAAGAATCTGACGATTGAAGACGGCTGGGTGTACTTCATTCACGGGTGGACTCGAGTGATCGAAGAGGTGTTTCATATCGATATTCCGACCAGCGGCCCGGTGTTCGACGAGCTTTCCCGGATCGCGAGTGAGGCTAGAAAATAGGAGTAGTGGCATGAGTTTTCAGGTAGACGGTACGAGCTTTCTCGACCCGTTTGTGGTCGACGTGGATCTAGACAACGGAGCGATGCCGAACGCGACCAATCACCTGGTACGCAGGGCATCCAACATGCGCGGGTACTATCAGGACGAGAAGGCGCTGGAGGCGCTTATTGCAGACGGCGATCCGCTCCATTACGAAGTGTTCGAAGTTCCGGTTCCGGAGGAATACGGCCACCTGATGTACTGCATCAGCAAGCTGCAGCCCGGTCGTGTCGGTGATGAGTTCTTCATGACCAAAGGGCATTATCACACCGTGCTGCAGACCGGTGAAATCTACCTTGGCCTGCGGGGCGAAGGATACATGGTGATGAAAACGCCCGACGGCGTTTTCAATTCCCAGCCCATTGCCCGCTGCAAGATGGTGTATGTGCCGCCGTACTGGGCGCACCGCAGTGTCAATGTTTCGGATGAGCCGCTGGTATCGTTCTGCGTATACCCCGGTGACGCCGGGCACAATTACGGAGACATCGTGGAGCAGGGGTTTCCGAAGGGCGTGTTTCTTGAAGACGGCAAAGTGGTGGTGAAGTGAGTATGCAGACCGTTGTCGTCACACCCCGTTCGGTCTCTCGCGACGGGCACCCCGCATTGCAGGCGATAGAGCAGGCGGGATACCGGCTCGTGTTCCCGAGTCCGGGCAAGCAACCCTCAGAGGAGGAGTTGATCAAAGCGATGCCGGGCTGCGTGGGATATCTCGCCGGAGTGGAGCCGGTCACACGCCGGGTGCTGGAGGCTGCCGACTCGCTACGCGTGATCAGCAGAAACGGCGTGGGCCTGGACAATCTGGACCTGGAAGCTGCCGAAGAGCGCGGCATTGCGGTGGAGCCTGCCTTCGGGGCAAACTTGCGCAGTGTGGCGGAGCTTGCGATAGGGCACATGCTGTGCGCGGCTCGCAGCATAGCGGCGGCAGACAGCACTCTGAAGAAAGGCGGCTGGGAACGGACAAAAGGCATTGAGCTCAACGGGCGCACCCTGGGAATCGTCGGTTTCGGCAGCATCGGGAGAATTGTGGCCGAGCTTGGCGGGTGCTTTGGGATGCGTGTTCTCGTGCATGACCCGTACCTGGCAGCTGACGCCGAGTTGGATGAGCGCGTTGCTCGTGTAGAGCTCGCGACCCTTATTGCCGAGGCGGATGTGCTCAGCCTGCATTGCCCGCCGCTTCAGGGCGCCTACCTGATAGGCGAAGCCGAGATCGCGCGTATGAAACCAGGTGCCATCATCGTGAACACCGCGCGCGACGGACTGGTCGATTCGGCCGCCGCTGCGTCTGCGCTGCGGAGCGGGCACTTGCGGGCCGTGACGGTGGACGCCTTCGCTCAGGAACCGCCGGCGGACTTCTCATTCGTGCAAACGGCGGGGGTGATCGCCACTCCGCACGTCGGAGGATTCACCGCCGAAAGCGTGGACCGCGCGATAGAGCTCGCCGTCGAGAATCTGCTCCGTGTTTTGCAAAGGGCCGCATCATGACATGCCAGGAGCAGGTACGGGACCTACGCCGCTGGTGGCAGCAGGACCGAGAACCCCAAGCGGGCGCCTGCGCCTGGGCTTGGATCGGGCAGGCGGGGTTCCTGCTGCGCCTCGGCGGCTATCGAGTTGTGGTTGACCCGTATCTGTCGGACTCGCTTGCCCGAAAGTACAGAGGCATGCGGTTCCCTCATCAGCGCCTGGCGCCGATTCCGATTGATCCGCAGGAACTGACCGGTGCGGATCTGGCACTTTGCACGCATGAGCATACCGATCATATGGACCCCGATTCTCTGCAACCCATCGCCGCAGCGTCGCCGCGCGCGGTCTTCGTGGTGCCGCGCTTCTCGGCGGAGCGCGCGCGCGAGCGCGGTATTGCCGAGGGCCGGCGCATCGCCCTCAACATCGACGAAACCATCGAGTTTCCCGGGGGGCTGCGAATCACCGCATTGCCTGCCGCTCACGAAGAAAGCGTGCAGGACGACAGCGGCAACCACAAGTTCCTCGGGTATCTCATCAGATGGGGTGGGGTATCGGTTTACCACTCGGGAGATACTATCCCGTTTGGCCCGTTGGAGGACAGGCTCTCCGAGATCTGCGCCCGTGACGGCGGCGTCGCGCTTGCGCTCCTGCCGGTGAACGGGCGTGACGAGGAGCGGCGTGCAAACGGAGTCCCCGGGAATCTGACGGTGGATGAAGCAATAGGGTATCACCGGCGCTTCGGTTTCGGGACCACGGTTCTGCACCATTTCGGCATGTTTGATTTCAACACCGTCGCGCCCGAAGTTCTGCAGGCTGCGATTGTCTCCCACGAAGGCTGTACAAATGTTATTATCCCCGAACTGGGGATACCGTATGAACGAGAAGAATGACAAGCCGATGTTTGCCGAAGAACGTAAGCTGGCTATAGTCGACACTGTGACCCGCAAAGGGTCAGTGACAGTCGCGGAGCTCTGCGAGCAATTCGTGGTCTCTCCTGCCACAATCAGAAACGATCTCCGTGACCTTGAGAAAGCCGGGAAGCTGATTCGCACGCATGGCGGCGCGATGATGCGACAACGCACCGGAAGCGAGACTACGCTTGAAGTGCGAGCCGTGGAGAACGTCGACGCTAAGAAGGCGATCGCAGCGACGGTGCTTGACTGCATCGACGACGGTGATACGGTCATCCTCGATGTGGGAACAACTGTGTACGAGCTCGCGCGCCTCGTTGTGGAGCGTCGCAAGGTCCGTATTCTCACGAATGACCTGAACATCGGGCTGCTTGCCGATGAGTATCCGGGAACAGAGATCTATGTTCTGGGGGGGAAGGCGCGCCCCGGCTATCACTGCACCGTCGGCGCTGATGCTATTCGGACGCTGAGTAATTACGCGGTGGATAAGGCGTTCATGGGAACGAACGGATTCGACATCGCTTACGGCGCCAGCACTCCCGACCCGGGCCACGCCGAGATCAAACGGGCGATGCTTGCCGCTGCATCAAAGGTCTTCCTGCTCTGTGACTCCACCAAGATCGGAAAACGCTCGTTCGCGCGCTTTGCCGAGCCGCACGACATCGATGTGTTGGTTACCGAGCGCATGACGCAGGACGAGCTGCAACGGTTCGAGGAGGCTGGGCTGGAGGTCCGGTCGCACCGGACCGTAAGCGCGTGAGCTCCTCCTCGACACCCGACCGCTTCAGCGCCGCACGTGCGATGCAGCAGCGGCTGGCCGCTTTGGTCCGGCACGAAGACATCGGACAGACCGCGCGGCGCATCGCGGGCCTCGATTGCAGTTATCAGGGAACTACCTGCGTCGCCGGCGTCGTGGTATGGGATATCGAGCTCGAGCGCTCGATCGAGGAGGCGACGGCCCAGGTGGAGATAGACTTCCCGTACGTCCCCGGCCTTCTGAGCTTCCGCGAGCTCCCCGGACTCATGGCCGCCTACAGAAAGCTCCAGACACCGGTAGATCTCCTGATCTGTGATGGCCAGGGCTATGCACACCCCCGGCGCTTTGGGCTCGCCTGCCATCTCGGGGTCATGCTCGGTATACCGACGGTCGGCTGTGCCAAGCGCGCCCTGGTGGGGACGTACGCCCCCCCCGCGAAAGATCGCGGCGGTCGTACACTCATTCGCGAAGGTAACGAAGTGCTCGGCGCGGCGGTCCGAACCCGAAGCGGGGTGCGCCCTGTGTTCATCAGTGTCGGACACCTGGTAACGCTGGATACCGCGTGCGCGGTTGTTCTTCGCTGTGCGCCTCGTTATCGAGTTCCGGAGCCGACCCGACAGGCGGACCGGCTTGTTTCGCGTGTCAGGCAGACCCTGACGTGAGTGCAGCCGAGGCGCAAAGAGTGAGCTGAGCAGCACTTTTCTGTCGCTATTTCGGGAGAAGGTGCGTATAATCGAGTTATTAACGGCTGTTGCTTCATTGTCGTCTGCATCGTTGTAAACGGAGGGAAGGCATGAGGAGTACTAAGCGGGGCGTGTTCGTAGTAGTGTTGCTGGTGTTGCTGTTCGGGGGCGCGATGAA
>PUNW01000192.1 GCA_003552665.1 Spirochaetaceae bacterium
AATGCTTTTCGGAGCGAGGTTTGCATAGAATATCCCCTGTGGGAGCACCAGCGCGTTCGGCTCCATCTCGCAGTAGCCGTGGCAGCCGGTGCGCTTGAGCTCCACTGTGTCGGTGAGGCCTTGCTCCTCCAAAACCTCGCGAAACGCCTCATAAACGCCGACCGCCCCGCGTGCTTGTCCGCAGGTTCCGGCCGAAACGATGATCCGCGGTTTTCCCTCAGGCCTGTCGGCAACGGCCGTACGACGACGCTCCTGCAGCTGTTCTAGACTCCTCAATCTATCCATCACGTTTCAACCCTCTCGTCCTCTTTGCGCTTCTCATCGATGATCTTCCCAACGTCTTTCCTGCCTTTGAGCGAGTGGTACTCCTCATCGATTACTACAACCGGCGCCAGCGCGCAGCAACCCACACAGCGCACCTCATCCAACCCGAACTTACCGTCGGTCGTCACCTCCCCAGCTTTGATCCCGAGCTTACGTTCGAGCTTACCGAGTATCAGCGGGGCGCCTTCAACATGACACGCCGTGCCCATGCACAGATTGATCTGATACTCGCCGGGAGGAGTCAGGCGGAACGACTGGTAAAACGTGGCGATCCCGTAGAGGTCCACCAACGGAACACGCAACCGCTTGGCTGTATGCTTGAGCGCCGGCTCCGGTAGCCAGCGATACTCGCTCTGAATGTCCTGGAGGATAGGGATAACCGGAGGATACCCCCCGGGGTCAACCGCGGTGTGGTTATCGATGATCTGGTCTATACGCTTGAGATCCACGGCATTACCTCCTTATCGTCTCGATCTCGTCGATCGGCTTGGGTTCCAGCTTGCAGGGCGTCGCCTTGAGAGCAGCGTTCTTGATCTCAGGGTCCAGCTCCCCGCCGGTAAGCACGTTGCTCGGCGCCTCGAAAAAGTGATACGGCAGGAACACTAAACCGGCTTTGACTCGGTCGGTGATGTGACTCTTGGTTTCGATCTCCCCCCATTGGGTCCTCACTACCACCAGCTCGTCCTGGTGAATCCCCAGCCGCTCGGCATCGTAAGGACTTATCTCGACGTAGGGCTCGTTGATGTACGCGGTCAGCGCCGCCGAGCGCCGGCTCATCGTGCCGGTGCGGAGGTGGAAGTGGCTTCGGCCGGTAGTGAGTATCATCGGGAAGTCCGGCCTGCGCGCCGGAGCGCCGACGCTGTCGACCACCGGGCGGAAACGTGCCTTCCCGTTGGCGGTCATAAAACGATTTGCATAGAGATACGGCGTACCGGGATGATCCGGCGAGGGGCACGGCCATTGCACGCCGTCATCTTGTAACCGCGCATGTCTGATGCCGCCGTAGATCGGCACTACGCTCGCAATTTCCTTCATGATCTCGCCCGGATTGCGATACTTGATCGGCGCTCCGAGTGCATTCGATAGAGCACAGATGATCTCCCAGTCGGGCTTTGCTCGCCCCGGGGGGTCACAGAAGCGGTTCACCTTGTGAACCCGGCGCTCGGTATTCGTGAAGCTTCCCTCTTTCTCAAGGAAGGTTGCGGCCGGCAGTACGACATCGGCCACCTCGGCCGTCTCGGTGAGGAACGGGTCGACGACCACCAGAAGCTCCAGTTCATCCTGCAGCACCTTGCGCACCTGCTTCTGGTACGGCGCCGACAGCATCGGGTTGCTCCCCATAACGATCAGGGCCTTTAGAGGGTTCTCCTCACGCGGGCTGAGCATCTCCGAGGCGGTCAGGCCCGGGGTTGACGGCAATGTGCTGCCCCACACGCGCATGAAGCGCTCACGCGCAGTCAGATCCTCGAACGCGGCGTAGCCCGGTAGGGTGTCCGGGATCGCGCCCATGTCCGAGGCGCCCTGACTATTGTTCTGGCCCTGAAGCGGGTTCACGCCGGTAGACGGCCGACCTATGTTGCCGGTCGCGAGCGTCAGATTCACGAGTGACCGCACATTGTCGGTGCCGCTGAGATGCTGCGTAATACCGGTGGCGCATACGACCGCGGCTGTTTCGGCCTCGGCGAAGGTACGAGCGGCCTGCTTGAGATCCGCCATCGGGATACCGGTGATCTCGGCGACCTTGTGCGGCGTGTAGGCAGCAACTGCTTCCTTCAGGCCCTCGAACCCCTCGGTGCGTTCGCTGATGAACTTCAGATCATGCAGGCCTTCGCTGAGGATGATGTTGATCAACCCGTTGATCCAGGCGATATCGGTGCCGCTGTTCGGGCGCAGCCACAAGGTGGCCCAGCGATTCAACTCGATTTCGCGCGGATCGACAACGATCAGCTTCGCACCGTACACGCGCACCGCGTTTTTGATCTGGCGCGCGAGGACCGGGTGGGTGGCGGTTGTGTTCGAGCCTGCAACCAGGATGCATTTGGCGTGTTTGAGCTCCGAAATGGAGTTGGTCATCGTGCCGTAGCCGAAGGCCTCGGTTAGAGCAGCCGAGGACGGCGCTTCACAGTAGCGATTGGAGTGGTCGACGTTGTTGGTGCCGATCACGGTTCGCATGAATTTCTGAAAGAGGTAGTTCTCTTCATTGGTGCTCTTGGAGGAGGCGATGCCGCCGATGGCATCGGCACCGTGGGCAGCTTTGATCGCACGCAACCGCCGCGCGATCTCGTCGATCGCCTCGTCCCACGAGGCCCGAACAAGCCCGTGACCGCGTCGAATCAAGGGCTGAGTCAGGCGATCCTCGGAACTGAGATAGCTGTGGCCGAAACGCCCCTTGACGCACAGCGTCGCGTAGTTTGGAGCAACGTCGACGCTTTCGATGCGAGCCAGCTCGCCCTTCTTTCCGTATACCTCGAACTGGCACCCAACTCCGCAGTTTGCGCAGGTGGTGCGCACAAGCGCGTCCGCTTCCCATTTACGAATCGGCACCGCCGGAAACCGGGGGCTGAGAGCACCGGTTGGACAGAACTCGAAGCAGGAGCCGTTTCCGTCACATTCCGAGAAGCCGCGAGAGCCGAGTCCGGCCGTGACGAAGATGTTCTCACCGCGTGAGGCGAAGCCGAGAACGCCTTTCTCGTGGATCTCATCGCAGGCCTTAATGCAGCGCTCGCACATGATGCACTTGGAGGCGTCGTACAGCAATACCGGCGAACTGACGTCAACCCGCGTATCTATCTGCTTTGCGGGGCTGAACCCGCGCGCGGTACGACCCACCGCCTCTTTCAGGCGGAAGCGATCGAAATAGGCGGCGAACGGATTGAGCAGCACCAGCGCCACAAACGACGCCCCGAACAATCCCGCCCCCGTGAGACCCATGGTGAGCACCGCGAGCGCGACGGCGAAGGCATACTGCCCTTTGTGCGTAACCGGTGTGGTCTGCGGCTCGGTCGCCATGTAGAAGGCCAGAAACACCACGCTGCCGGTGAAGGTGTGAAACGCCACCCGCATCGCCACATCGG
>PUNW01000200.1 GCA_003552665.1 Spirochaetaceae bacterium
CTCGAAAACGGCATCACGATCATCGGCACCCCGTAATACAAAGCCTCGGTGAGCGAGCTCACGCCGCCGTGATGCACGAACAGCTCGGCTTCCCGCAGCAACTCCCGTTGAGAAAGAAACGGCTCGATTATGGTGGGAGGCGCTATTCGTTCGCGCAGCGCCTCGGCATGCTCGCCGGCGCCGATCGCAAGCGTTGCCTCCGGGTACAGCGCCCGCAAGCTCTCGCCCAGCGTGACCAGCACGTCATCGCGGGCAGCCAGGAAGGTGCCGAGCGCAACCACGATGCGCCGCGGCGGTACGCACCCCTCGACGGCCGCGTCGCCCCATGCGCCGGTAGCTGCACCGGACGGCGGCTCGAAGCAGTGACCGCAGAACAGGCGCCGTGCGCCGGCTGAAGTCCCGGCGCTCGGCCCGCCGGAACCAAGGTCGCGATACTCGGGAAGCTCCGGATAGTTGTGAACGACCAACTCCGCTGAGGCGGCGCGGAATGCGTTCTCGACCCGCCGGCCGAACGGCTCAAGCAACATGTTGAACCGAGCGGTGAACTCGCGCTCGAGCTCCAGAGCCCCAGCCTGCAGCGTTATGAGCTCGTCACTCGCGACTGACACCACGCTCGGCCACCGCGGCGGGACGCTGTACACCATGTTGCGCGGCGGAACACTGAGCGGGTGCGGCGGACAGAATGTGACGAAACGCAGCCCATGCGCGAGCAACGCGAGCGTCACCCCGTACGAAAGCTGATCGACGATCCAGAGGTCGGGCTCGAGCTCACGGTTGAGCTCCTGAATGCGGTCGATAAGCTCCTCCGGGTTCGCGAGCATGTCGTCGAGCCGGTGCCGGTTCTGAGCACGAAGTGTCGCCACCGGCCCGGCTCGCGTAGCATCGAGAAACTCCTGCAGGCGCCGGCGTTCGCGCTCAGCCTGTTGCGTGTTGCTCGCTTGCCCGGTATTGGCGTTACGGTTGATGTTGATCTCGCAGAAACGCACCCCTCGGTTTGCAACCTCGCCCTCAAAGGACAGACTGCATCCGAGGTATGTCACCGCGCCGGCATCGCGCAGCGCCACAGCAAGCGCCGACAGCGGTTGGAAATGCGAGTAGAACGGTGGGGAGAGCACGACAATTCTCACGGATCGATTCCTGGTCCTGGTCATTCGGCGTCGGCAACCACCACAGCATCATAGGCACACCACGATACCTGTGCAACTACTCGGAACCAGCGGGCCCGGGACCGTTAGTCCGCCCGGATGTGAGGAACGCCTGAAACCGCCGCGAAGAGCTGCAAAGCGTTTGCCGCACAAGAGACAAGGTTCTACCTTTACTAGAGAAGAACAAACTCGTGCTTTTGCGCTTTCTCGCCTCCACCGCGAAAGCTGAGCTATCAGCGCCAATTAAACTAACTTAATTTCTCATCTTTTGGGCAGCGAGCACGCGGATGCGACCCATCCGCAGCTTTGCATAACACGGCGCGATACACGCGCCGATCGACTAGTACCGATAGGAGGTGTAGTCACCATGTTATTAAAAAGCTTTTCGCTCACGTCCGCAGTCTTTCGGACCGCGCCCCAGTTCCTCGTACAACGCCGCCTGATCCGACAGTGGATCACGAACTATGTCAAACATCTATTGCGTGATTCGATCGAAACCCGTCAGGACGAGTTCCCCCACCAGGTGTGGCGCGACAAGGCGACCGCTCTGCTCGGCCTGGTTGACACGGTAGAACGGGCGGACATGGAGGGACGCATTTCGCCCCAGGTGTTCAAGCGCGTAGTCGACACCTTCCTCGTCAACTCGATCCTGACCAACGAAGTCACCGATTACGACCTTACGCTTGAGCAGCGCAATCCCTTCACTGTACTGGTGAGCCCCACTCGTGTCTGCAATCTGCGATGCCCCGGGTGTTATGCGGCGATAGACAATGCGCCCCAGGAGCACCTTGATTTCGACACCTTTGAGCGCATCATCAGCGATAAGCGCAAACTGTGGGGATCGTGCTTCACCGCCGTATCAGGCGGCGAGCCCTTCCTGTGGCGCAGCAACGGAAAAGGGCTGCTGGACCTCGCGGAGCGACAGCCGGATGAGTACTTTCTCGTCTACACCAACGGAACCCTGATCGATGACGAGACCGCCGCTCGAATGGAACGGCTGGGTAATATAACGCCGGCTATCTCGGTTGAAGGATTCGAACGCGAAACCGACGCGCGACGCGGCGAGGGAGTACACCGCAAGATACGTGAGGCGTGCGAGCGCCTGCGCCACTACGGGGTGCCGTTTGGGATCTCGGTGACCGCAACAAAGGACAACTGGGAAGCGATTACCAGTGACGAGTTCGTCGATTACTACTTCTACGAAGAGGGCGCGTTTTACGGGTGGATCTTCCAGTACATGCCGATCGGAGAGTCGCCGGACCTCAGCCTGATGGTTCCGCCGGAACAACGCCTGGAGATGTGGAGCCGTTCGTGGGATCTGATGCGCCGCAAGAAGGTCTTCTATGCCGACTTCTGGAACAGCGCCACCGCTTCAAGCGGCTGCATTTCCGCCGGCCGACCCCACGGCTACTTTCACATCATCAGCAACGGCGACATCACACCGTGCGTGTTCATGCCGTACGCTGCGGCCAACATCTATGACATCTACCAGGAAGGCGGTTCGCTCAACGACGTGTTCAGGACGCAGTTGTTCAAGCGCATCCGCAAGTTTCAGGACGATTACGCCTATGCGCAGTCCGACGAAGACGTCGGCAACTGGCTCTGCCCGTGCCCCACGCGAGATCATCACAAGGTCTTCCATGAGATCCTGAAGGACACGAAGCCGAAGCCAATCGATGAGGGCGCTGAGATCGCGATGCGCGATCCGAGCTACATCAACGGCATGATCGAGTATGGTCGCCGCCTGTACTCCCTGACTCAACCCACCTGGGAGCAGCGCTATCGCGGCTCGTCACCTGCTGCCGGCCACTCTGGAGGCACGGCTTCCGACGACACGAAACAGGCAGACACCCGGTAGTAAGGGCCTTCCGGCAGTATGCGGGCACCCGGCAGTAAGCAGACCTTCCGGTGGTAAGCCGGGTAGGCCCGCCCCCGGGCACGGCCCCGAAGCCGAGTTCAGCGCCGTGCCTCGGTTGCCTCGTTCGGGGTTGCCTCGTCGGGTTGCGGCTCCGCGCGCCTGCCGTTCCCCTCTTTGGCCTCGGACGCCCGCCGATGCCGCAGCATACGGTCATGCAGCCGCTGCGCCTGGAGGCAAAAGGCCTCGAGCTTCGCTTCGATCAACTGCGGATAGGGCGAGCCGTCGGTCTCTATCGAGAGGAACGGCAAGTGCTCCATTCCGTCAAGCACACTCTGTAGCTCATCACTCTGTTTGTGCTGTTTGTGACCGTTGCGTC
>PUNW01000114.1 GCA_003552665.1 Spirochaetaceae bacterium
AGGACAATCGCCTTCGTGGAGATGGCGTTGATCGCAACCATGCGGTCTGCGTTCGTAGGGCCGGCTGCGGCGCGGTATAGGACGAGAAAGAGCATCAGCGTGATCGCGATCGCTGCGGCGAAAAATGCAGTCATGATCATGGTTTGCCGAGCTCCTCGATCGCGATCAAGGCGGGAGCAACGAAGCTCGCATTGAGCTGCTCGGCGGCCTGATCGGTAAGGGTGTGCACCAGCATCTGCTGTTCCTCTATCTCGACCGCCAGGCTCCCGGGGGTGATTGTTATGCAGTTGGCGTAGACGGCGCGGGTGAACTCGCCTTTGATCGCGAGCGGGATGCGCACGAACCGTGGGCGAATCGGCAGCCGCGGGCTGAGGACGGTCACGGCAACTTCGATGTTTGCCTTCACGATCTCAAGCAGCAGCCGCAGCGCAAGGAGCGCAAACCGCGGCCAGGTACGCGGGCTGTACAGCGGCAGCTCGGTGCGGGTGAAAAGGATGTCGCGGCAGAACACCACCACCGCAGTGCTTACCCCAACGCCGATTACGAAAGCTGCGAGCGAGAGCTCCGGCGTGAGTATCAGCCAGAAGAGCAGCAACAGCAGGAACGGAACAACACGATCGCGAAGGGACCTACCTCCGGCATCTTGCGGGGGAAAAGCGGGATCCATCTGGGCTCCTATCGGCTTGGGCGAACGAGCGATATCCGTCGAATTACGGCGGTGGAATCGCGCCGAAAATAGATAATTTGTGCACGGTTATTGTAGGGGATCTCGCCCGGCAGCGTCAAGCGGAATCAACGCGAGGAGCCTTCCGATTAGCCGGTGCAATTGTTCCGGAGTTTGTAACAAACGTCAACTGTATGGCGATATTCCGCAGTTTGGTGCTATTTATTGACTAACCACCAACCTAGGTCTATTATTGCGGTAATAAATTTCTGTCGCACGGAGGTGTAACGTGGTTGACACGATCACTGCGATCAACAATGCGGTCAACTCGGTTGTTTGGGGCCCTCCCTTCATGGTCCTGCTCATCGGTACCGGGCTCTATCTGACGATCCGGCTGGGGTTCTTTCAGTTCACCCACTTTCGGTTGTCATGGAGGCAGAGCTTCGGGCGCCACTTCGGGAAGGCGCGCAAGGAGGAGGCCGAAGGCGGTGCCATCAGCTCGTTCGGGGCAATCAGCTCCGCGATGGCTGCAACAATCGGGGTTGGTAACATCGCCGGTGTGAGCACGGCTCTCGCACTTGGTGGCCCTGGGGCGGTTTTCTGGATGTGGATTTCCGCGCTTGTGGGGATGGCTACCAAGTTCGGCGAGGCGTCGCTCGGGGTGAAGTACCGCGAGATCGATCCTGACGGCAACGTCAGGGGCGGCGTTATGTACTATATCGAGAAAGGCCTTGGGCCGGGGTGGAAATGGCTTGCCGTTATCTACGCCATCCTGGCTGCGATTGCCGCTCTCGGTATCGGAAACATGGTGCAGGCCAACACGATGGCTGCGGCGCTCAATACTGCATTCGGGCTTCCGCATGTAGCGACCGGCGTGCTCGCGGTTGTGTTGGTGGCGCTCGTCATTCTCGGCGGCATTAAGCGAATCGCCGCCACCGCCGAGCGGCTCGTTCCGATTATGACGGTCCTGTATATCCTCGGCGCGCTGATCATTATCATCGTAAACATCGCGCACGTTCCGGACGCAATCGGGCAGATCTTCTACTACGCGTTCAACCCGATCTCCGCAGCCGGCGGTTTTGCAGGTTCAGCAGTAGCGTCGACCATTCGCTACGGTATCGCCCGTGGTATCTTCTCGAACGAAGCCGGTCTCGGTGCCGCTTCGATCGTGCACGCGCAGGCTCGCAACAACCCGACCCGCCAGGGTATGTGGGGTATCTGGGAAGTGTTCATCGACACCATCGTGGTTTGTACCATGACCGCCCTGGTAGTCATCCTCACCGACGCAATCCCCACCGGCGAGACCGGTGCCGACCTGGCCTCACACGCGTTCAACACCGGGTTGCCCGGGCCTGGAGGTTACGTCGTCTTGCTTGGTTTGGCGCTGTTTGCCTACACGACCATGCTGACCTGGTCGTTCTACGGTGAGAAGAGCCTCGAGTACGTAGCCGGCGAGAAGTCGCGGCTGCCGTATCGGCTCCTGTTCCTGGTCTTCCTGTTCGTCGGTGCTGTCGGCGGACTGGAGCTGATCTGGGATATCGCCGATACCTTGAACGGTCTCATGGCTGCTCCGAACCTGGTCGCGCTGCTGGTCCTCGGTGGCGTGCTTGCCAAGGAGAAGATCGAGTACATGAACTCGCCTGAAGCCAAGGAGTAACACGCTTCGCGGCTTACTCGCGTTCTTAACCTTAACCAAGGCCGGCCGGCGGTGCGTTGCACTGCAGCCGGCCTTTTTTGGTGCAGCCGCGCAGCGGCGTTACCGAAACGGTGCGGCTCAGCGCGGGGCCTCGGCCTCGAGCTTGCGGCGGTAGGCCTTCAGGTAGTCGTCGTACAGTTTGGCGGCGGTGTGCACGATCTCCGGGATGGATATCGGCTGCTCGTCTATGCGGCCGATCGGGATTACCTTGCTCGAGCTGCTGGTGAGGAAGAAGCCTGCATAACTTCCGAGCTCGTCGGCCCGCAGCGGCCGTTCATGGACCGTATACCCGGCTTCGCCGAGCGCCTCAATCACGGTTGCGCGCGTGACGCCGCTCAGTACCTGCTCGGCCGGCGGCGTGTAAAGCCCGGTGCCGTTGGTATAGAAGAGGTTGGTGCGGGTGCCCTCGGTCAGGAAGCCGTCGCGGTTGAGAAGCAGGGCGTCGTAGGCGCCGGCGGCGCGGGCACGGCGAAACGCTACGGTACTCGTGAGCATGCTCAGGCTCTTGGCTTGCGGATAGGGGCGCTCGGCCGCCACGGTAATCACCCCGACACCCTCACGATAGCTCTTGCGCGGTGGGAAATAGGGCGCGAGCGCCATGATAAACAGCTTGGCGTCGGCGGCAGTGTCGCCGCCGATCAAGAGGAGCTTGACATTGGCGTTATCGAGCTCGTTGGCGCGGCACAGCTCGCGGAGCGCTGTGAGCAGAAGCTCACGGCTGAGCTTGTGCGGGAGCTCTATGATTCGTGCCGACTCCAACAGGCGCGCGACGTGCCGTTCGGGAAAGTAGAGCAGCCCGGCGCGCACCTTCATCGTCTCGTAGACGCCGAAGCCGTAGGCGAACTGGATGTCGTCAGCCGGGACAACCGCTTCCGCCACCGGGCGCAGCTCACGGTCACGCCAGAAGTATGGTCCAATCATGCAGCATAGCCCTCGATGTTGGGTCTCCGGCTAGCGCTTGCCGGCCCGGTATTACGGCTTACATGCCGCTAAGCGTACCACCGCGCCCAGCCCTTTA
>PUNW01000044.1 GCA_003552665.1 Spirochaetaceae bacterium
GGCCGGCGCCGGGCTGTAATGATTGTCAGCCGGTCCTCGGCCGCGAAAGCCGCTGACGACTCTCGCGGCCATCGCCGGCGGGCTTGCGGCACGCAGGCCGGGAGCCGTGCGCCGCGCTTTCGCGCTGAGTCCCGGGGCTCCTCCGCGCAGCGCACTACTCGGGTGGAAACAGCTGTGCTTCGGTTTCTCCGAGCTTACGCCACGATTGCGTCAGGCTGCCGCTTGGAGGAGCCGCAACAACAGCCGCGGCTCGTATGTGGTGATCGCGAACACACCCAGCGCCGTCACCCGGCGCATCTCTTCCGGCGTATTCACTGTCCAGACCGAAACCGGCAAAAATCGTTGATGCGCGAAGGTCACCAGCGGATCGCGACACAGCTGATGATCGATGTTGATTCCGCAACAGCCGGCCCGGACAGCGTCATGGTAGGTCTGCATGGCAAACTCGTGATAGTCGCCGTCGCCGGCACACGAATCAAGCCGTTCGGTATTGAGGAGGACGCGCAGCCCCGGATGTGCGGCCGTCACCGCGGCCGCCCGCTCCCGGGAGCACCCGGAGAGCACTACCTGATCAGTCAACCGAAAATTCTTCACCGCGCGGATGATTGTCGGGATACTCGAGTCCTCTTTGACGTCCAGATTGATGATCGTGGTGTAGTCTCGCGCCAGCGCAAGAGCGTCCTCGAGCAACACCACCGGCTCGGTGACGACGCGCGTCTCGCGCCTCTGCGTCGCTTCGACACGACGCAGATCGCCGATTGAGAGATCGCTTACCGCCACGGTGCCATGACCGTGCACCGAGATCTCAGGATCATGGAGCAACACACCGACGCCATCCGCCGTAGCCCTTACGTCGATCTCAACCGCGTCAGCTCCCGCTTCAACGCCCGCCACGATCGAATCCAACGAGTTCTCAGCAGTGCCTTCGCAACCGGTGTGGGCCGTCACCAGCGGACGTGGGACCATCGCGCTCGAGCTCCCCATAGCCACCTCACTTCAGACTGAGAGAGAACCCCGAGGTCAATCGACGATAGAAATAGCCCGAGAACAACAGGATCGGAACGGTTGCAAGCAATCCAATTGCCATCAGCTGACCCCATAGGGTTGCATACTCACCGATGTAACGAGAGATGACCACCGGCAAGGTCAACAGCCGCGGCCTGCGCACAAAGACCAGCGCGAACAGGAACTCGTTCCACGCCAATACCAGCGCGAAAATTGAAGTGGCAACGACGCCGCTTCGAATCAGCGGAGCCACAATCGACGTCACCACCCGCAGGCGATTCGCCCCGTCGATAAACGCCTGCTCCTCGAACTCCAACGGCAGTGAGCGCACGAAGCCGAAGATAATCCAGACCGAATACGGCAGCGTATATACCTGATAGGCGATCACCAGACCGATACGTGAGTTCATAAGCCCGAGCTCGTTGAAGACCGTGTACAACGGCACCGCGACGACAATCGGCGGCAAGATGCGCACGGCAAGGATCCACATGAGAAACACGCCGTTGACTCGCAACGGGAACCGGTGGCGCGCCAACGCATACGCAGCGAAAAAGGCTACCACGATAGAAAGCGTCACCGCGATCACGGCCACAAACACCGAGTTGTAGAAGTTGATCCCGATTCCGTCCTGAATAGCCGCTATGTAGTTCTGTACCGTGATGATCTCCGGCCACAAGGTCGGCTGCGGCCGGATGACCTCGCGCGGAGTCTTCAACGATGTGACCACCATCCAGTAGATCGGGGCCAATACGATCGCGACCAGGACTGCCAGGGCCGCCCACATCGCCACCCCGCGCTTCATTACTCCACCACTGCTACTCACGCCTCGCCTTCCTTGAACATGCTGCGAATGTAGAACACCGCCAGTATTGAAACGAACACAAGCACGTAGACCGACGCAGCACTGGCTCGCCCGAAATTGAAGTAGCGGAACCCCTCGTCATAGATGAAGTACGACACCGTGCGCGTAGCGTTCGCCGGCCCACCACCGGTCATTGCGTAAACCTTGTCGAACAACCGGAAGGTGTCGATCGTGCGCAGCATCAACACCAGAATGATCTGCGAGCGCAGGATCGGCAGCGTGATCCGCCTCACAATCTGCGTGTAACTCGCGCCGTCGATGCTGGCCGACTCGAAGTACTCACGCGGTATGGAGTTCAGACCGGCCTGAATGATCAAGAACGCAAACGGCGTCCATTGCCAGGTGTCCACCAAAACGATCGACAGCAACGCGATGCTCGGATCGATCAGCCAGCCTACCGGATGCAGACCGGCGCTTCGTACGAGGTGATTGAGAACGCCGATCTCGAAATGGTACATCATCTGCCAGATCGCAGAGATCACCATCGTCGAGATCATCATCGGAAAGATAATTATGGTCATCGCCATCCGCTTGCCGCGGAACTCCCCGTAGAACAGCAGTGCCAGGACAACCCCGAGCGCAACCTGCGAGATGCTCGCCATCGCGGTAAACGCCACAGTGTTGGCGAATGAACGGCGAAACAGCGTCTCACCGGCGATTCGCACGAAATTGGTGAGCCCAATGAACTCCCGGGTATCGCGGATGAAGTCATACCGAAAGAGTGAGTCATATACGACGTTGATTATCGGGTAGATCGTGAGAAACGCGACGATGATAAAAGCCGGCGCGAGCGCCGCGTAGAAGAACGACGCGCGCCTGACGTTGGTCCGGAATCGCGTACGCTGCATTGGAGTTGGAGCTGTTGTCATCTGTTTCGCCTGCCGCATTCTGTGTAGTTTCGGGACATATACCGGCCAACGGGAGGCGCTGCTCGGCACCACAGCCGAGCAGCAGCCCTGCCCGCTTGGCACGCCTGCCGTTAACGCTCCGTGAGCAACAGCCTGCTCAGCGTCTACTCCATGATCTCAAGCACACGCTCCTGTGTGCGGTCGAGTGCCTCTTCGGCGGTAATATCGCCGATCAGAGCCTGCTGCAGGTAGTCGCCCAGGACCGACTCAATCTCCGCCCAATGATCGGTGCGCGGCCGTGCCACACCTTCCTGGAGCGCCTCCAACTGAGCCGGATACCAATGGTATTGCTCTACCAGATCCGGAATCTGATGGACGCTCTCGGTGGTCGGGGCCTGCCCGGTTTCGCGCGCGATCTTCTCCTGAATCTCCGCGCTGGTGATGAAACGCAAGAAGTCGAAGGCTTCGTCCTGATGCTGGGAGCCGACCGGGATGCCAAGCAGCCAGATTCCGAGCAATGGGGCCGGCGGCTCAATCTGGCGCGGATGAGCGCTGACGTTCACCAAACCGACCACCTCGGACTCCTCGGGATCCTCCATATCGCCGATCCAACCCGGCCACACCTCAATAGCCATCGCGCCGGTGCCGGCGA
>PUNW01000117.1 GCA_003552665.1 Spirochaetaceae bacterium
CTCCTGTATGCGCGTTTCTGGAACAAGGTGCTCTACGACATCGGGGTGGTCAACACCGACGAGCCGTTCATGCGCCTGGTCAATCAGGGGATGATCCTCGGCGAAGACGGCCAGAAGATGTCCAAATCCATGGGTAACGTCATCAACCCCGACGAGATCGTCCGCGAGTTCGGCGCCGACTCGATGCGCGTCTATGAGATGTTCATGGGGCCGCTGCGCGTAGAGAAGCCTTGGTCGACGGACGGGCTGCGCGGCGTCCACCGCTTCCTCGACCGCGTCTGGCGCCTCAGCGAACGCGAGATCGTCGACGAGGAGCCGCCGGCTGACCTTACGCGGCTGCTACACAAGACGATCAAGAAGGTCACCGAAGATACCGCCGATCTTGAGTTCAACACCGCGATCGCGCAGATGATGACCTTCACCAACGAGCTCTTCAAGCAGGAGAAGCTGCACCTACCGCTGTGGGAGCCGTTCGTACGCCTGCTATCGCCCTACGCCCCGCATCTCGCCGAGGAGCTGTGGGAGAGCCTCGGCAACCCGCCGACGGTATCGCTTGCTCCCTGGCCGAGCTACGAACAAGAGCTCACCAAGGACGAGATCGTGGAAGTGGTGGTGCAGGTCAACGGCCGGACCCGCGGCAAGTTGCAGATGCCGGCCGGCAGCCCCGAGCAAGAGCTGATCGACCGCGCAATGGAGCTCGAGCGCGTTCAGCACCACATCGACGGCAAGACCGTCGTGAAAACCATCGCCGTACCCGACAAGCTCGTCAATATCGTCGCAAAATAGCAGGCGACCGCGGGTCGGCGGGCCGGCGCAAGCGGCGAAGCACGCCGGGAGGGAGATCGCCGCTGCCCGGAGCTGGATACGCGCCGGGGCCGGGTGCTGCGAGCTCGCCGCGCGGAGCCCGCTGCCGGTTGGGGCTGGCCGCCGCCCGGAGCCCGCCGCGCGCGGCTGCGCTCTCCGGGGGGCATTCTCCGGGCACCACTCTCCGGACGACGCCCCGGCTTTCCAGCTACCGGCGCGGGCGGACAACCGAGACCGCCGCCACCGTTCCTCCCGGCCCTACCTGAATCGTCACAAAGCGTTCCCCGTCTTCCGAGAACCACCGGTGCACCCCCTCGGGCAGCAGTACTTCGCTCGGGGCGACCGCCGGGAGGTGGCGCGGCGGCGCGAGCAGATCCGCCGGCCGGTATGCGCCCGGCGGCAGGGCGAGCTCCACCCGGTGCTGCGCCACAGCGCGCAGCATCGTCACGCGGAACACGCCCCGTTCAAAGGCGTCGAGCACCGCGACCCAGTCCGGCCACCAGCGCAGCTCCCCCAGCCGCGCCTCGAACTCCGCGACGAGCCGGGCGGCGTTGACCGCCGCGCCGCCGCGCCCGTCGCGGTCCAGGCGGTAGAGCAGATAGGCGGGCGGCCCGCGCTCGAACCGCAGGCGCACCCGGCCGCCGGAGCGCAGCTCGAGCGGCACAATCGCACCGGCGGGCTTGAGCAGCACTCCGTCGTAGGTAACGGGGTACGCCAGAACCGCGACGTTCGGGCGTTTCGGGAGTCTCAGGCGCACCACGCCCCGCGCGTCGGACGACGGGTCGAACTCCACCCGCAGGCGCTGCTCGCGTCCGTGTGCCACCCAGCGCAGCTCGTACGCGCCGATCTCGCTTGCCGCCCGCCACGCGGCCGGTAACCGCGGAAGCTCGACCGTGAGCTCATAGTTATCGCCCCATTGGTCACACCCTGAAACCGGAACAAGCAGTCCCAGAATCAACAACGCCATATCCCTCGACGGCGGCATGCAGCCCTCCTGAGCTCCGAACCGGGTTCGGCCGCTCACCCTTATACAACCGCCTCCGGCGGCACGGCGCTTCCCTTACCACGCACGCTCCGGCGATCATCGTTGCCATCTGAAGCGTTTTCGATGATAATACGCGGGTATGGCGAACTCCGACGCGTTCATTGCGGACCTCGACCAACTGCTGACCCAGCGGCGGGTGTACCTCGAAGACAAGCGCATTCCGGTCCTGAAGGAACAGTTTCGCATCTACCACGGGGCTTACCTGGGAGTTCTGAACGTCCTGATTAAGAAGGGGCTGGTCTCTGAGGATCCGTACAAGGGTGACCAGCGCATCTCCGACGTCGCCGTGCCGGATGATACCACGTTCCTGGAGAGCGACCGCGAGGAGCAGCTCTCAATTCGGCTTGCAGCGTTCGATAATCAGCTTGACTTCCTCAACAATTACGTCCAGTTCACGCTCGATTACCTCGACCTCAAGCGGTTGAAGACTCTCGCCGGCCTCGCCACCTACGTTAAATGGCCGCAGTTGAGCGAAACCTCGGCGCATATGCTCACCCGCAGCGTGGCCCAGTGTATCAGCAAGCTGCGCGGCGGCGGAGATCAGTTATCGGCCGGTATCGTGAACGACAATCTCAACCAGCTCGCCAAGTCGACCAACGCCATCATCCAGGTGCTGCGCGAAGTCGGTGAGTACCAGCGCGAACGCTACAAGCTGGACCTGCGCGAGCGCGTGCTCCCGCATGTAGAGCTCGACCCAACCCTCGCGCGACAGCAGCATGAACGCGTCTATCAGGCCATCAAGAAGGCGATCGGCGCGCGCCTGCCCGGAACCCCGTACGTCCGCGAGCTCGTTACTCAGCTCCTGGAGGAAGAGTACGGCGAGCAAGCGGATGAGGCGAAGCAGCCCCTGCTCGCTCGCCTGCAGCCCCCCGACGAAGCGCCGAAGGCTAAGAAGCAGGACACGGCTAACACGCGCGTATTGTTCGAGACGCTGCGCACGATGGCCGGCGCAAGCCGTTACATCGAGACCGCGGTAGGAAAGCTGCGCGACAATTACAGCGTGCTGACCGAGCGGCCTCTGACCGTTGCCGAACGGCTGCGCGAATGGATTGATCGCGTGATCCGTCAGGCAGAGAAATCAACCGCGCTCACTGTCGACTATGTGGATGAGCAGACATCCGCGGTGCGCCACGAGCGCATCGAGTTCGAGCCGTTCTGCGAAGACGCTCTCAAGCGCGCCAAAGTGCTCGCGGGGATTCAGGCGCGGATGGGCTCCACGTACAAGAAGCTGCAGCAGGCGAGCGAGCAGCAGGTGTTTCAGTTCGTGAACCGGCAGCTCGACGAGCTGTTCCTGCTGCACCGGCGCCTCGAGGCCCTCGACACCTATTTTCGCGCCGAGATACCGCGAGAACACCGCGCGCGCCTCAGGTCGCTGCAGGAGGATCTCGAGCCGCTGCACGATTACCTCGTGCGCGCCAACAAACGCAAACACGCCTACGTCGCCAAGCAGGAGGAGATCGAACAGCTGCGCCGCCTCGGCGTAGACGGGTAGCCCCTGCCCGGATTTCCTTACACCGATTTCTTCACCCCGATCACTTCACACGATAGGTTCCGAGCAGCCGCAGGTTCTCGGCGACATGGTCGAGCGCGGCATAGGCTTCTTCGAACACCGCGAGGTTGGGGATCTCCATATCCACATAGAACATCGGATGCCACGGCTTGCCGAGAATCGGCCGAGACTCGAGCTTTTTCATGTTGAGGTTGCGGTCGGCGATGACCCGCAGGCACTCGAACAGTGCGCCCGGGGTGTCCGGGGTGGTGAACACGATCGAAGCGCGATCGGGATTCGAGATAGTCGCTTGCTCCTCGCGCGCCAGCACCACGAACCGGGTGTAGTTCTGCGGATTGGTCTCGATGCCTTCCTTGAGCACCTGCATTCCGTGAGCCCGCGCGGCTTCCGAGCCGGCGATCGCCGCGTAGCGCTTATCACCCACTCTGGCGATATGAGCAACCGAGCCTGCGGTGTCGTAGAACGGAACCCGCTCCCAGTTGGGGTGTTCCGCCAGAAATCGCGCGCATTGAGCGAACCCTTGCGGATGCGAATACACGAGCTCGATCTCCTCGACGCCGGCGCCGGGAACCACAATCAGGCTGTGAATAATGCGGATCTTGATCTCCCCGACTATTCGGAGGTCCGGATACTGCAGCAGCAGATCGTAGTTTTCGTGGATCGAGCCGGAGAGCGAGTTCTCAAGCGGTAGGATTCCGTAGCGAGTGCGGCCTTCGAGCACCGAGTCGAACACGTCCCGGAACTCCGCACAAGGGCGCGGCTGTACGTCGTCGGACTGAAAGAAACGGCGGAGCGCAATCTCGCTGTAGGCCCCGGGCTCGCCCTGAAAGGCAACCGCCGGCTCCTCCTCTGCCTCGAGATCTTCGACACCAGCCCTGCCCGCGAAGCCGCTGAACTGCGGCCGTTTTTCGCCTTTTTCGGGCAGGCGTGACAGCTGCTTCTCCACCACCGGGCACAGCGCTTCGATGTCGCGCATCAGGCGCTCGAACTGCTCCGGAAACAGCGTCTGCGGCCCGTCCGAGAGCGCTTCCTCCGGGCGCGGATGCACCTCCACGATCAACCCGTCGGCTCCGGCCGCCACCGAAGCCAACGCTACCGGCGACACTTTCTCGCGGTTGCCGGTAGCATGGCTGGGGTCCACGATGATCGGCAGATGGGTGAGCTTCTTTGCCACCGGAATGGCCGAGATATCCAGCGTGTTCCTCGTGGCGGTCTCAAAGGTGCGAATACCCCGCTCGCACAGAATCACGTGCTCGCTGCCGTGCGCCAGCAGGTACTCCGCCGCCATGAGCCATTCCTGAATCGTCGCCGCCAACCCGCGCTTGAGAATGACCGGCATGCCGCCGGCACCAACAGCCTTCAACAGCTCGAAGTTCTGCATGTTGCGCGTTCCAATCTGGAACATGTCGACGTACTCGCGCATCATGTCGTAATGCTGTGGGGACACGATTTCGCTGATCACCGGCATCCCGTAGTAGTCCCCCACCTCGCGCAGGAGCCGAAGCCCCTCCTCGCCGCTTCCCTGGAATGCGTACGGCGAGGTCCGCGGCTTGAAGGCGCCGCCTCGCAGCATCACCGCACCGGAACGCTTGACGAGCTCGGCGGTTTCGTACATCACGTCACGGCTCTCCACCGAGCATGGCCCCGCGATGACCGATACCCGGCCGCTTCCGATCTTAACGCCGCCCACCGGAACGATCGTATCCTCACGCTTCAGCTCTCGCGAGGCGAGTTTGAACGGCTTGCTGATCGGGATGACCCGAACAACGCCGGGTAACACCTCCACCTCGCGGTGGTCAATCGTCAGTTGGCCGACCGCGCCGAAGATGGTCTCCTCTTCGCCGACGATCTCGCGCACCCGAAAACCGTGTTGCTCGAGAAAGCTTCGAATGCGTTGTTTATGATCCTCGCGAATCTGACGCTCGAGTACAATAATCATGGTCGTTACCTTCCTTGCAGCTCTCGGCGGGGACCGTTCGCTGTCATGCCGCTTCAGCCGGGATCACAGCTCAGGTCCCGGAAAGCGGTGGCGGATAAAGCTTTGAAAGCGCGCATCGAGTTGATCGCGATAGGCGAAGATGCGGCGCCGGTAGCGCTGTGTGCTTTCAGGGATCTCACCGCGCAACACACGTGAGGGTCCGGCGTTGTAGATCGCCACTGCCGTCGCTGCATCTCCGCCGGTATCAAATGCGTACGACAGATACGATGTTCCGTGACGGGCACTGATATCCGGGTCGAAAAAGTCCTCGTCGCTGAGGCTTCGAAACGTTACCGAGTTGAGCTGGAACAATCCCTTATCCACCGAGCGGCCCCCGCGATTATAGTTAACCGCTCTGGTGTTGTAATGGCTCTCCACCCATACCAGCGCAAACACCAGCGACAGCGGCAGATCGTTGCGCTCAGCATGGTACAGCATCGGGAGCGCGGTGTCTTTACTGCCGGTCTCTTGTATGAAGAACTCACGAACAGCCTCATGCGTAACGTCCTCGCGGTACAGCGCGAGCATGGGCCGTTCGGTCTCGAGGAGATTCATCACGTTGGCGTATTCGGTTGGCGACAGCCGTTCCTGAGTCTCCGCGAAATCGGGATTCCCGTCTTTCCAGAAACCGGTCCGCTGTTGCTCGGTGACCATTTCGCGGTGGAACTGCGGTGAACCGGTCGAACACCCGAGCGCTGCTGCGACCACCGCAAGCAACAACACGCGATTGACGATAGCTTCCCTCCAACCTCTCCAAGAAACGGTGTGGCGAAACTATAACGAAAAAAGGAATCGTTATCAACACGGGGGAACGCCTGCCCCCGGGTCCGGCTACCGCAGCTTGGTGACGACCGCCTGCCCATTGAGATTGTGCATCACCAGTCGATCGGGCCGGTCGTATACCTCGTCCACCAGCTCGGTCACCCCCTCGCAGCCGTAAAATCCGTAATCGTCGAACACGACCACGCCTCCGAGCGTAAGCCGCGGCCACGCCCACTCAACCGTGTCGCGCGCCGATTGATACACATCGACATCAACATGCACCAGACTGAAGCGCCGGTGGGAGATTCGCTCCGCGGTATCCTCCGGAAAGACGCCGCGCAGGAGCTCCACATTGGTGAGGTCAAGCTCGGCAAGCAGCTCCCTTACAGCCTCGAGGCTGGTGTCGGCGTGCTCCCCGCCGCGATAATAGGTGTCGCGCTCGCCGGCCTTGACCACACCGGTAAAGGTGTCGGCGAGAAACACCCGCTTGCTTCCAAAACCGTTGCCGTTGTACGCATCGGCGCGCCCGGCTGCGCGCGCGGCGAGCAGGGCGCCGGTCCCTCCGCGCCACACCCCGACCTCGAGGATGTCGCCGGGCAGCTTGGCAGCCTGGCCGGCAAGGCACCACAGCTCGTAACACCGATAGATATCAACCTTGGTATGGCCGGCAATCTGCCGGTAGATCGCGGCAAACGCCTCGTCGATGCGCCATGGCTCATAGTCGGCCACGGGATACACCCGCCCATAGCCTCGGGGATAGCGTTTTCGCGGACGCGGATCGAGTATTCGTTCCATCGCTTGTTGTCTCCATTGGCAACGGCACAATTTTCGTGCCGCCTCGATCCTATTCTCGGCACACTCACGCGGTTCATCAAGCGCAGCGGCGATGTCTCACCGGGGAACGCGATCGTGAGCATTATTGATCCCGCGGAGCGCTAGAGGATATGATTATGCTGCCGGCAACGAGTCCGAGCCTGATCCGTCGCTTACTACGACGGCCGGCACAGAGGAGATGTAACCATGAAGCGCTTGTTTTTAGTTCTCTTGATGGTTCTTACGGCTGCGGCGGCTAATGCCGGTGAAGACGAGCTGGTGATCGCGATGGTCCGCACCGAGCTCGGCCTCAACCCGCTCGACAGCTTCACCGCAAGCGAAGGTCAGCTCTATACCGGACTTTACGAAGGGCTCGTGAGTTACCACCCTCTAACGCTGCGCCCGGTACCGGCGGTAGCGAGCGACTGGGAAGTCGAGCAGGACGGGAAGCTCTACCGGTTCTTCCTTCGATCCGACGCCCGCTACAACACCGGTGAGCGGGTGACCGCGGAGCATTTCCGGCGAACCTGGCTCGAAATGCTCAACCCCGAACGAGAAACCGCCTACTCCTTCCTGTTCGACATCATTACCGGCGCCGAGGAGTATCGCATGGGCGAGCACGCCGACCCGGACCGGGTCGGCATTCGGGCAGCCGGTGAGGACGTGCTCGAAGTAGAGCTCGACAGCCCGGCTCCGCACTTTCTGGCGATGCTGCCGCATCACAGCTTTGTGGTGGTGCACCCCGACCTCCTGGAGCTCGAGGACTGGTCGGATCCCGCGGAGCTCATCTACAACGGCCCGTTTGTCGTCTCGGAAAAGAGTGACGAGGAGATTCTCCTCCGGCGCAATCCGGAGTACTGGGATCGAGGACAGGTTGGCCTAGACCGCATTCGGATTGTGTTACACGAGGATCCCGTACGGGCAACCGCTCGGTTCAACGGCGGTGAGATCGATTGGGTGGAGTCCGGGATCGCCCTCGGGGAGGTGTTGGACCCGAACACGATCGTAGTCAATCCTATGTTCTCAACCTCCTACTTCTTCTTCGCGACCCACTCCGAACCGTGGGACGATCCGCAGGTTCGCCGCGCGCTTGCCCTCGCGCTTCCGTGGGACGAGCTGCGCGACGCCGAGATCCACTTCAATCCGGCGCCAACCCTGGTGCCGGGCATTCCAGGTTACCCGAGAGCCGACGGACTCACCGATCAGGACCTCGAGGAGGCGCGTCAATTGCTTGCCGACCGAGGCTATCCTGACGGCGAAGGGTTGCCCGAAATCGTCGTCCGCACACCCGGCGGCCCGGAAAACGATCGCCTGGCCGGCCTGATGCGTGAGCACTGGAGCGAGGTCTTCGGCGTTGAGGTTGAGCACGAGGTCATCGAGCATCCGCGCTATTTCGAGTCGCTGAAGGACCGCGACTATACCCTCGGAACGGTAACCTGGATCGGTGATTACGCCGATCCGCTGACCTTCCTGCAACTATGGTCCAGCCGGAGCAACCTCAATGACGCTCGCTATGAGGATGCGGATTATGACGCCTTACTGCGTGAATCCATGTGGCTAAGCGGCCGTGAGCGGCTGGAAACGCTCGCTCAGGCGGAGGAAAAGCTGTTACATGATGCGGTGGTGCTGCCGATCAGCCATAGCCCGGCGGTGAATCTGATCGACCAGGACATAGTCGGCGGCTGGTACCCCAACCCGCTTGACATTCACCCGTTCAAGGAGCTGCGGCTCAAACCCGCGCCGGTTCCGCCGGGTTTTGTACAGTTCTACGATTTCGCCGGTCCGGTGCGCTGAGCGCATGCGGCAGGATACTACACGCCTATCGCACACGCCTGCCGGCGGCATAGCGCCCTTGTCCGGAGGAAGAGCTGCGCTCGAGCGCGTTACTCGTCTTCCGGGTCGGCCTGCGGCTGATTGGGGAGCCGCGGTACGAACTCCGGGAAGACGTATTCCAGCCGCCCCTGCTCGGTGATGTTGAGCTCGGCGTATCCCTTCTCCACAAACCGCTGCAGAATCTGCTCGGCCTGTTCGATCGACAGTGAGGTCTTAAGGGCCGCCACCGTTGGGGTCAGAACGCCGCTTTCGGCCTTGGCGACCCGCAGGATCTCTTTCTCCTGATACGCCTGTCCGATACGTGAAACCGGAGTATGCTCCTCGCGCTCGTCACCCGGCTCGCGCGCGTAGCGCGAGAGGCCTTCAAACATCGGGACTACGCCGGTGAAGACACCCAGGATCAGCCACAGAGGCGAGCCGTTCAGAAAGTACAGGAGCCCAAAGGCCACCGTCATCGAGGCGCCCGAGAGGAACTCATTGAGCCCTTTGTTGCGGTTCTTCCTTCCCACTCGATTAAGATACCAAAGTTCCACTGATTTCGCAAACAACCGGCGCAATCAGCGCAAATTCCAAATTCCTGACTTCGGCGTGACACAATTTCCAGCTTTTGCTATCTTAACGCACCATGAAGCAGTCCATCATCTATACTAAGACCGACGAGGCCCCCGCGCTTGCAACGTATTCACTTCTGCCGATTATGCGCGCGTTCGTGGACGCGGCAGATGTCAGCGTCGAGACTCGCGATATTTCACTGGCCGGCCGCATCTTAGCCGTATTCCCCGACCGACTGCCTGCCGAGCAGAGGATACCAGATGATCTCTCCGAGCTCGCTGACCGTGTTCTGCAGCCTGACGCTAACATCATCAAGCTTCCGAACATCAGCGCCTCGGTCCCACAGCTGCGAGCGGCAATCGCGGAGCTACAGCGGCACGGCTATGATATTCCCAACTACCCTGACGCACCTGCTACGCCTGAGGAGCGCGACGCTCGCGAGCGCTACGATCGGGTAAAAGGGAGTGCGGTCAACCCGGTTATTCGAGAAGGTAACTCTGATCGGCGCGCTGCTCGCGCAGTAAAAGAGTTCGCTCGCAGGCACCCGCACTCCATGGGGCCGTGGCGCCGCGACTCGCGTTCGCACGTCGCAAGCATGAGCCGGGGCGATTACTTCGAAACTGAGGTCTCGACAACCATCCAAGAACCCGTTTCCGCGACGATCCGATTTGTACCGAGCTCGGGAGCTCCCGAGGTTCTGCACGAGGGGATCCCGTTGGAGTCCGGTGAGGTGATCGACGCGGCGGTGATGCGGTGTGAGGAGCTACGCAGCTTCATCGCTGAACAGATAGAGGACGCGAAGGCTCGGGGCGTGCTGTTCTCGGTTCACCTTAAGGCCACGATGATGAAGGTTTCGGATCCGATCATCTTCGGGCACGTAGTGTCGGTTTACTTCAAGGACGTCTTCGAGAAGCACGCGGCCACCTTTGCAAGCCTGCATGCAAGTCCGAATAATGGACTCCGTGACCTGTTCGCGCGCATCAAAGCACTGCCGGAATCGAAGCAACGCGAAATAGAGGCCGACATCGAGGCCTGCCTGCAGCGCGGACCGAAGCTCTCGATGGTCGACTCCGATCGGGGGATCACCGGTTTCCACGTGCCGAGCGACTTTATCATCGATGCGACCATTCCCGCGGCGATCCGAAGCTCAGGCCAAACCTGGGGTCCGGACGGCACGATGGCCGATACCAAGTTCGTTGTGCCCGATCGATGCTATGCTTCGGTGTACCAAACAGTGATCGACGACTGCAAGGCCAACGGAGCCTACGATCCGCGAACCATGGGTAGCGTAGCGAATGTCGGTCTGATGGCAAAAAAAGCCGAGGAGTACGGTTCGCACGACAAAACATTCGAGATCAACGGCTCCGGCCGTGTGGAGGTCCTGGATGCCGACGGTACGGTGCTTCTGCAGCGAGAGGTGCGTGCAGGCGATATCTTTCGCATGTGCCAGACGAAGGATGTGGCGATTCGGGACTGGGTCAAGCTCTCGGTAGAGCGGGCGAGGTCGACCGACACTCCGGCAATCTTCTGGTTGAACGAAAGCCGCGCCCATGATGCCGAGCTGATCCGAAAGGTACACAGCTACCTTAAGGAGCACGATACGAACGGACTCGAGATTCGCATTTTGCCGCCCGCCGAGGCGACGGCTTTCACGGTACGACGACTTCGTGATGGCCTTGATACCATTTCAGTGACCGGGAACGTCTTGCGCGATTACCTAACCGACCTATTTCCAATCCTCGAGCTCGGGACGAGTGCCAAAGTGCTTTCAATAGTGCGACTCCTGAACGGCGGCGGCCTGTTCGAGACGGGCGCGGGCGGCTCTGCCCCCAAACACGTTCAACAGCTCCAAAAAGAAGGGCATCTGCGCTGGGATTCATTGGGCGAGTTTCTGTCGTTAGCGGTGTCGCTCGAGCATCTTGCTCGGACGTTCGATAACCCCAACGCCCGGCTTCTGGCGGAAACCCTGGATGAAGCCATTGGCGAAATACTAAACCACGGCAAGTCGCCCTCTCGCAAAGTGCATGAACTCGATAATCGCGGCAGCCATTTCTATCTGGCGCTTTACTGGAGCCGGGTTCTATCCCGCAAAGCCACCGACCCGTCAATACGGGAACGCTTTGTACAGTTAGCGGATGCTCTGTCCCGTAACGAACAACAGATTCTCAGGGAGCTTGACGAGGCACAGGGCAACCCCGTTGACTTGGGAGGATACTTCCATTTCGATGAGGCCAAAGTGAGTAAGGCGATGCGGCCAAGTGAAACTCTGAACTCGATCCTGGAGTAGTGTCGGTACCTGAATCCGCGCCAGTGTGGTGTACGCGAGTCATCATACCCGCGGATTCCAGTTCCAGAATGCTATATCTCGGCAAACCGGATGCTGCTGATCCAGAGATCAGCAGCATCCGGCCCAATCAACTCATCCAGCGACTCGCACGACCCCGCTAGTTCTCGTGCCCGCTAGTTCTCGTGCATCATAACGTCACCTCAAAGAAACACCTCCTACGGTACGCGCACAAGATCCATCTTGACGAGCGCCTCTGCAATCTGAACGGCGTTGAGCGCCGCTCCTTTGCGCACGTTATTCGATACAACCCAGAGATTGAGCCCATTATCGATGGTAAGGTCCTCACGGATTCGTCCAACCATCGTTTCATCCCGGTCGTTACAGAACAGCGGCATCGGGTATTCATTCTTCTCAGGATCATCAATGACTGAAACGTTGGGCGCCTTCGAAAGCAGTTTCTTCGCCTCCGCAGGACTCAGCTTTCGTTCAGTCTCGATGTTAATCGACTCACAGTGACCATACCACACCGGCACGCGTACACAGGTTGCAGTCACCTTGATCCCATCGTGCATGATCTTCTTGGTCTCGTTGACCATCTTGTATTCCTCTTTGGTGTAGTCGTGCTCCTGAAAGACATCAATATGAGGAATACAGTTAAACGCTATCTGATACGTGAAGCTCTTCGACTGCTGCACCTCACCGGTTTCTAGATACGTCTTCGACTCCTCGGTCAGCGCCGCGTTTCCTTTAGCACCGCTTCCTGAGGTCGCCTGATAGGTAGAGACCACCACACGCCTGATTCGCGCCGCATCATCAAGCGGCTTCAGCGCCACCACCATCTGAATGGTTGAGCAGTTGGGATTAGCGATGATTCCTGTATGCCACTTCAGATCATCTGTATTGACCTCCGGGACAACCAGCGGTATATCTGCGTCCATGCGGAACGCTGAGGAGTTGTCGACCACCACCGCTCCCTGGCGAACCGCCGCAGGGCCAAGCTCCACGCTTGCATCCCCGCCGGCAGAGAACAGCGCAATATCGACCCCGGCGAAGTTCTCTTCCTTCGCCTCCAGCACTTCATACCGCTTGCCGGCGAACTCAACCGTTTCTCCTTCAGCCTCCGCGATATCCAGCGCACGTAACACCCCCACCGGAAACTTCCTCCGCTCGAGCGTCCGGAGCATCTCACCACCGACCATCCCGAGTGCGCCCACTACCGCTACTGTGTATTTCTTCCTAAACAATGCTTCGTTTCCCCTATTCAGACGTCAGTCTGGCTAAGCCTGCTCGCCTTGCCTAACTGCGAGGAAGTTTAGCCAATGCTTCTCCCAGCCGCTCGATTCCGCGCCGACAATCATCTGTTGAGCACGAATAAGCAATGCGAAGGAACCCTTCACCGGCTGCTCCGAATACGCTTCCGGCAACTGCCGCAAGTCCGTATTCATCTAGGAGATAGTCAGCCATTTTCTCAGAACTCATGCCGAATGAGCTTATGTTCGGAAAAGCGTAGAACGCGCCCAGGGGTTCGGCAACGCTTACACCCGGAATCGAGCGCAAGCCTTCAACGATGATGGTACGCCGTTCGGCGAAAGCTGCTACACGCTCGTCGACCGAGCTCTGGTCCCCGGAAAGCCCTGCTGCAGCGGCGTGCTGACTAAACGTGCTGACACAAACGGTAGTATACTGTCGCATTTTCAAGAGCATCAGTGTCACTTCGGGGCTAGCGACGGTCCATCCGAGTCTCCAACCGTCCATACTATAGGCCTTTGAGAACCCATTTATTACGATGGTGCGCTCAGCCATCCCAGGGATAGAGAATATGCTCGGTGCCGTTCCGCCGTCTTCCCCAAAATATATCCTGTTGTAGATCTCGTCGGAAATCACGATCAAATTATGCTCGACCGCCACCTTTGCCAACGCTTCCAAATCCTCTTTCGACTGCACGCAGCCGGTTGGATTCCCGGGTGACGTCACGCACAAGATCTTCGTCCTCGGCGTTATTCGTTCCGCGATGCTTTCGGCGGTAACGCCAAATTGGTCTTTCTCTTTTGTCTCTACCTCCACCGGAGTACCGCCGGCAATTGATACACACGCCTTATAGTGCGGCCAGTTCGGACTAGGAATCAACACTTCGTCTCCGGGATCCAGAAAGGCTAACATGGACACCAACACACCCTCATTAGCCCCTGTCATCACGATAACCTGACTCTCCTCGGCCACGGCCACCCCGGTGTCTTGTTGAGTTCGCTCCGCAATCGCTTTGCGTAACGCCGGAACACCACGATTAGGCGCGTAATGAACGTCGCCGCGATTCAACGATTCAACAGCGGCAGCCTTTATGTGCTCGGGTGTATCGAAGTCCGTACGACCGATCTGCCAATGAATAACATCACGGCCTTCACTCTCAAGCTTTCGGACTTTTTCAGACACCTTACGGATGCCCGAGAAGGATACCTTATTCAGGCGCTGAGCCCCCAGCGCCTCGATTGCCGATTGATGCTCTTCATGCATATCATTCCTCCTTATTGCTACCGGTCTCACTTGTGTTTGCGTAGTATCAAACTGTCATATTCCGATGGATCGATGAACGCCTGCACAACTACGGGTCCATCCGATTCAAACGCTGCCTCAAGGGCCTTCTTATAGGATTGGTTATCATCAACCTTCAATACTGGAACGCCGAATACCTCGTCTCCAATAGAACAGGCTTCCGGTCCCAGGGAGGTCCCATATGGCGTCATATTACGGTTGGCCTGTTTAAGGCGAATCAGATCCAGACTATTGTCAGACAACAGAACGAAGACAATTCGGAGCCCCAATCTCTTGGCTGTCGCCATTTCCCCGGCCATCATCAGAAACCCGCCGTCTCCAGTCACACAGGCCACTTCTCGGTCGGGACAGGCAAGCTTCGCCCCAATTGCGGACGGGACGCCGAACCCCATTGACGACCACCCGTTGTCCATTAGTTGGCTATAGGGATGAGGCGTTCGCCACATCTGCCCTATCAGGTGCGTATGAGATCCAACGTCGCATGTCATGATCCCGTCTTTCGGTAGGCGTTCCCGAAGCGCGGTCAGTACCGCAAGTGGACCGAACCGACCGGGCTCGGGCACAAACATATCGAACATCTTCTTGCGTCTTTCAGCCAACGCATCGAAATCCCACTCAAAGCTCTGCGGGTCCATTGAAAGCAATCGATCCAG
>PUNW01000244.1 GCA_003552665.1 Spirochaetaceae bacterium
CGAGCCCGAACTGCCTGCTTATCGTCCCTAGCGCGTTATAGTCCCTAGCGCGCGTCTGTTACTTCGGTACTGCCGTTGAGCACCTGCGAGATCACCACTTCGGTCTCCACAGCCGCTACTTCCATCACCTCGGCAATCACGCCGCCGAACGGTCGGGCCATCAGCTCGCTGTTCATCCGCCCGATGTACACGCTTCCGTCGCTCTTCTCGTAGATCGCCACGCGGCAGGGCATAAGCGGGGAAACGATGCGCTCATCGTCAAGAGCAAGAATCTCGGCCGAGTACTGCGAGGAGCAAAGTTCGTAGATCTTCACCGCGTGCACGTCGTGACCGTGGCCTGCGAGGATCTCCTGCATGTCGTGGACCTGCAGCACCGACCATCCGCCCTCGGCGACCGCTTGCTCGAAGGCCTCAACGGTGGTGTCGAAATCGTAGGGGCTCTCGTCCTCAAGCATCATGAGCTTGTCCATATTGGTGAACCCGACGACGCCGGTCAGCAGCACACCCGCGACAAACGCGGCGACCGTAGCAACAATAACTTTCTTGGTGTTCATAGTGAACCCTCCTTAAGATCTCTTCGTTATGCCTCTAATATATACTCTTCCAGCTATATAGTCAAGTGGTAATTTGCCCGTGGTGTCTATGCCGCTCGGAGGGCGCCGGTGATCAGAAACGTTGACCTTGTCACCGTACGACACTATATTCGCCGCATGACCGGCGACGATATCAAGAACGCGGTGCGCGAACGCTACGGCCGGATCGCCGCAAGCCGCAGCGGTGATGACTGCTGCGGAGCCGGAGAGACCGCACAGAGTTGCTGCGGACAACCGTCCGACCCGAGCGCCGCAATCGAGTACTCGATGATCGGTGATGCCTACGACATCGTTGAAGGGCACGAAGCGGACGCCGACCTCGGGCTCGGCTGCGGGATTCCGACGCAGTACGCGCAGCTCACGCCGGGGGAAACCGTCGTGGACCTCGGCTCCGGGGCGGGAAACGACGCCTTTGTTGCGCGGCACCACGTCGGCGACTCCGGGCGCGTCATCGGACTCGATATGACAGCGGAGATGGTAGAGCGCGCACGGTCGATAGCACGCGCACGGGGCTACCTGAACGTCGAGTTCGTACTCGGCGAGATAGAATCGATGCCGATCGACTCGCAGACCGCCGACATCGTGGTGAGCAACTGCACGCTCAATCTCGTTCCGGACAAAGAGCAGGCCTTCGCCGAGATGCTTCGAATCATCAAACCCGGCGGACGATTCTGCGTCTCCGACATCGTCACCACCGGCCAACTGCCGCCGGAGGTCCGTCATTCGGCCGAGGCCTACGTAGGCTGCATTGCCGGCGCCCTTGAACGCGACACGTACCTGAGACTTCTGGCCCAGGCTGGATTTTCAGATATACACGTCCAGGCGGAACGTGAGATCCCGCTTCCGCCCGACCTTGCCGGACCGGTAGCTGAGGCCGGAGCACGCGTACTCAGCATCACCGTTGGCGGCCGTCGTCCGCACTAACCGGGCTCGCGCTGTATCCGCCCTACAACGCAAGACGCTTCAGCAGCTGGGCGTTTACCGCAACTATCACGGTACTTGCCGACATGAGCACTGCACCCACCGCCGGGGTCAACAGAACGCCCCATGCGGCGAGGACGCCCGCGGCCAGGGGGATCGCAACGATGTTGTAATCGGCCGCCCACCACAGGTTCTGCACCATCTTGCCGTATGTGGCACGCGAGAGCGCGACAATGCGCGGGATGTCGCGAGGGTCTGAGCGTACGAGCACGATGTGTCCGGCCTCGACCGCAACGTCGGTACCGACTCCAATAGCGATTCCAATGTCCGCGGTCGCCAGCGCCGGCGCGTCATTCACCCCGTCGCCGACCATCGCAACCTTCCGGCCCTCGCCCTGCAGTTGCTGCACTTTCGCTGCCTTGTCCTCGGGAAGCACCTCGGCGATCACCGTGTCGATATCGAGCTCGCGGCCGACCGCCTCGGCCACAGCGCGCGCGTCGCCGGTAATCATCGCGACGCGTATGCCGCGCTCGTGCAACGCCACAATCGCTTCACGGCTTTCCTCGCGAATTGCGTCGGCCACCGCAAAGACCGCAAGCGCCCGCGCGCCGCGTACGAGATAGATCGCAGCCTGCCCGCGCGAGGCTGCAGCTACAGCTGCCTCCCTCAGCGGATCGGACACCTCTACCTGTTCGGCGTTCAGCAGCGCCGGTCCGCCGATGTGATATTCGCTGCCGTCAACCGAGGCAGCGACCCCCTTGCCGGTCAGCGCCCTGAAGCCCTCGGCCCGCGGCAGATCGATCTCACGGTCTTCGGCAGTCTTCACGATCCCGCGAGCAATTGGATGCTCGGACTCGGACTCCACACCGGCCGCAACTCTCAGCGCTCGTTCTCAGAAATCTCCCCGTCAACAGTCAGGTCTACCACCCGGAACTCACCGAGGGTCAGTGTTCCGGTTTTGTCGAAGACCACCGTATCGAGGTTGCGCGCCTCTTCCAGCCCGCGCCGGTCACGAACCAGCAGCCCCGCACGCGCACCGAGCGTAGTGGAGTTCGCCACCACCAGCGGCACCGCCAGACCCAGGGCATGCGGGCACGCGATCACCAGTACCGTTACCACCCGGATAATCGAGAAATCGATTGGCGCGCCCACAAGTTGCCAGGCGATCAGGGTAAGCATGCCGGCGAGAAGCGCCACCGCGGTCAAAAACTGTGCCGCTCGGTCGGCAAGGTGTTGCGCGCGCGATTTCGACATCTGAGCCTCAGACACCAGGCGCATGATCCCCGAAAGCTTTGTCTGCTCACCGGTGCCGGTCACTTTCACGCGCAGTGAACCGGACCCGTTGGTCGTGCCGGCGATCACCTCGTCACCCTCCACGCGCTTGGCCGGACGAGACTCTCCGGTGATCATCGCTTCGTTGACATCGCTCTCACCACTGACAACCACACCGTCGGCCGCGACACTCTCGCCGGGGCGAACGAGTATGGTATCCCCGTCCTGGAGATCATCAACCGCCACAACCTCTTCGCCTGCCTCGCTAATGCGGGTGGCGGTGTCCGGCAAGAGCTTGGCAAGCTCCTGTAGCGCGCCTTCGGCATGAGCGATCGAACGCATCTCGATCCAGTGGCCGAGCAGCATAATCGTCACCAAGGTAGCCAGCTCCCACCAAAGCGCCTCGGCCTCGATCAGTCCGAGCTCCACCACCCAGGAAAAGAGAAACGCAACCGAGATCGCCAGCGAAATGAGGGTCATCATGCCCGGCAGGCGCTCGCGAAGCTCGTGCCATGCCCCCTGTAGGAACACCAGACCCCCGTACAGAAAGACCACGGTAGCAAGCA
>PUNW01000404.1 GCA_003552665.1 Spirochaetaceae bacterium
GAATACGGCGCGCCTTCAGCAAAACAGGAGCACAGTGATGAAACACTACGACATCATTCTGATCGGCACCGGCCAGGCAACCGGCACTATTCTTGGAGAGCTACTTGACCGCAACCTGAGCGTAGCTACGGTGGAACGCGACCGCGTCGGCGGCTCCTGCGTCAACTGGGGCTGCACACCCACCAAGACACTGGTCGCAAGCGCGCGAGCCTCCCACGTCGTTAAAACGGCCGGACGCTTCGGGATCGAGCTCGGGGATCACACCGTCGAGTTCGGCACGGTGATGGAGCGCGTCAACCAGATGCGTATTCCGGCCACACAGGGATTTCAGGCTTGGCTGGAGGAAGCGACGGATTTTCACCATGGGGCCGCCCGCTTTGTCGATGCGCATACCGTCGAGGTAAACGGCGAGCAGCTTCACGGCGACAAGATTGTGATCCACACCGGTGCGCGCGCACGCGTGCCTCAGATCGCCGGACTTGATGCTGTGCCTTGGCTCGACAATCGTGGGATCCTCGATCTCGAAGAGCTACCGCAACACCTGCTGGTGCTCGGCGGTTCTTACATCGGTCTTGAGTTCGCGCAGGCGTTTCGACGACTGGGAAGCGCAGTGACGGTCTTTGAGCATAACAACCGCATCGTCACGCGCGAGGACGAGGATATCAGCGCGGTGGCCTTGGAGGTGCTTTCCGGAGAGGGGATTGCGTTTGAGCTCGAGGCGGACGCACTCTCAACCGAGCAGCTGGGCGGAACTTCATCCGGCGTGCGGCTGCACTACCGGCAGAACGGACACGACCGTTACGCGGATGGTTCGCATCTGCTACTCGCCGTCGGTCGACAGCCCAACACTGACGACCTCAACCTCAGCGCTGCCGGCGTGCAGACAGACTCCCGCGGGTTTATCCCGGTGGATGAGGTTGGGCGCACCTCGGTGGAGCACATCTACGCCCTCGGCGACGTCAATGCCCGCGGGGCGTTCACGCACACTTCCGTGCACGACGGTCAAGTGTTTCTCGATCATCTTTCGGGCGGCACGCGACGTATCAGCGACCGCGTTCCAATCCATTCCATGTTCATCGACCCGCCGCTCGCTCGGGTGGGAATGTCGGAGGCTGAGGCGCGCACAACCAACAAGCGGGTGCTGATCGGGTCAATGCCGATGAGTAAGGTCAACCGTGCACGCGAGAAGGACGAAACCGCCGGGTTGATCAAGGTGCTGGTCGACGCCGAGACGCACCGGCTGTTGGGCGCGACCATTTTCGGAGTTGGCGGAGACGAAATCATCGGGATGCTCGCGGTAGTGATGCAGGCGGGCCTACCCTACACGGCGCTCCAGGAGACCGTACTGCCGCACCCGACCGTGTCTGAGCTTATTCCCTGGATCTTCAATGACCTCACGGCGCTGCAAGCTTCGCCGTGAGGTCGCTCGGTGTTTCGCCCGGAACACCTTTGTAATCCGGCTTGGTGGTTCCGGTATTGTGGGTTTATACTGGCACCAATGGATGACCGACAAAGTCAGATACCTGTGCCGTTGAAAGCGGCATTCACCGTATGGATTCTCGTCTGGGCGCCGATCTACTACGTGACGTATGGTCCTGAGAACTACCTCTGGCTCTGCGATGTCGCAAACTTCCTGATACTATACGCGCTGTGGTCTGAGAACCGGGCGATCATGTCCTCGCAGCTGGTGGCAACGCTCATTGTCGGCATTGCCTGGTCGCTGGACCTGGCAACAGCCCTGGCCGTCGGTTTCCACCCGTTTGGAGGAACGGAGTATATGCTGCGAGAGGAAGTTGCTCTCGGCATACGGCTGCTTTCCCTCTTCCATCTGTTCTTGCCGATAATCGCCGCATACGGTTGCGCCCGCCTCGGCTACCTCACTCGCGGATTGTGGATACAGGTCGCAATTACGGCGCCCTTGCTGGCAGTTAGCCGGATTGTTTCCACCGCAGAGGACAACATCAACTGGGTATACGGCCCGTTCGGCGCAACCGAGCACCCGTTCTCGGCGTCGGTGTATCTGCTGTTGTTGTTTCTGGGATACGTCCTGCTCCTCTACCTGCCGGCCCACGGCCTGGCGGTGGCGGCAGGGAGGCTTGTGCGCCGCCGCACCTAAGCGCCGCCCGCATCTCAGAGCTGATTCTGCAGCGGAAGGAGGCGGAAGAGCACGTCGGCAAGGCGCTGCACCCATGAGCGCGCCGGTTGGCGCCGCACCTCGGCGTCATCCGCGCTCCAGGAGAAGCCGGGGTTGGTACGCTGCACGCTCCAGGCCTGCTGATGCGCGAGCATAGGGTCAAGCAGGGCCTGAACCTGCGCGGCGAGCTCTTCGGACTCGATGATCAAAGCGTTCTCGGTATTGATTCTGAGCGCGCGCGGATCGAGGTTGAACGACCCCACGAACGCACCCTCGCCGGGAGCCAGGAGCAGCTTCATATGCAGGCTCACGAAACGAGAGCGAAACGACGGCCAATCCACATACGTTCGGGCCCCGGCGCCGGGCTGGTGTTTGTACTCGTACAGCTCGACCCCGAGCTCCAACAGCTCGGCGCGATTCTTGCGGTATTGGCTGTGGACTATCGTGTGGTTGTTGGAGGCCATTGTGGGCACAAGCGCCTGCACCAGCGTCCCGCGGCGGCTCAGCGTTTCGAGCACCTCGAAGAACTCGTCATCAGGGACCAGATACGGCGTAACCAGAACCACCGCTTCGCGATCCTGCAGGAGAAACTCATTCAACGCCCTGGTGACCGAGCGGTCTGCACGGTCGCGCGGATGATCGTCGACGTACCTCGCGCGTACGGAGACCATCTGCCGCACCCCGTGCGCAAACAAGGTTTCATGCCGCACCGAAAGCGCGGCTACCGCCTCCTTTTCAGGGCTCGCTGAGCCGTGTCCGGGCAGACGCCTGCGCACGCGCTCAAGATACGTTTCGTCACCCCGGCGATTTAGCTCCCGGCCGGGAAACGCATAGCGACTGTTCCAGTAGGCATCGAACGATTCGCGCATCCTCGGAAGCTCGGAACCTACGGTCAAGACTTCCAGATCCCGGAAGTTGTAATCCGGGCTCAGCCCGAAATACGCATCTCCGATGTTACGACCCCCGATAATCGCCACCTGCCCGTCGACGATGAACAGCTTGTTGTGCATACGGCGGTTCTGCTGCCGAAAGTCGACGGCAAAGCCAACTGCCTTGGCGGGCACGCTGCCGCGGACCGGTTTCGGGTTGAATATCCGAACTTCGAGGTTCTCGTGACTCGACAAGGCGGCAATGAAGCGGTCCGGATACGTGAGGAAAACATCGTCGATCAGCACCCGGACCTCAACGCCGCGGTCC
>PUNW01000287.1 GCA_003552665.1 Spirochaetaceae bacterium
TCCGGCGGTGCCGGTTACCAGAATCTTCATACTGCGCCGTCCTTCGCCCGCCGGCTGCGGCTCGGGTTGCGGGCCGGGCCGCAAGGCTCGCGCGCCCGCCCCGCCTGCATTGCCGCCGGCAACCGAACGCACCTTCGCCGCGCCGACAGTCGTCGCCGCCTGCGGGGCGCGCCCGGTGCCGGCCGCGCGCGTCACGTTACGATATCTCGCGCTGCAGCTCGTCGACCTTGTCGACAGCTTCCCAGCTGAAATGATCTCGTCCGAAATGGCCATATGCGGCAGTCTGCTGATAAATCGGCTTCTTGAGGTCGAGCGTGCGGATCAGCCCCGCCGGCGTGAGGTCGAAGACCTTCTGCACCGCCGCCTCAATCGCCGTCTCCGGAACCGTGCCGGTTTCGAAGGTATCAACCGTCACCGAGATCGGGAACGGCACACCGATCGCGTACGAAACCTCCAGCTCGCAGCGCTTCGCGAGGCCGGCCGCGACGATATTCTTCGCCACGTAGCGCGCCATATAGGCTCCCGACCGGTCAACCTTCGTCGGGTCCTTGCCCGAGAACGCGCCACCGCCGTGGCGGCCCATGCCGCCGTAGGTATCGACGATGATCTTGCGCCCGGTGAGCCCGCTGTCGCCGTGCGGTCCGCCGATTACAAAGCGGCCGGTCGGGTTGATGAAGTACTTCGTGTCGTCATCGATCAGTCCGGTCGGCTCGAGCACCGGTCTGATCACCTTCTTGATGATAGTCTCGCGAAGCTCGTCATAGCCGACGTTGTCATCGTGCTGGTGACTGAGAACGACGGTGTGGATGCGCGCCGGGCGGTTATCATCGTATTCCACCGTCACCTGGCTCTTTGAGTCGGGCCGCATCCAGGTGATGAGCCCGTTCTTGCGACACTCTGTCGCCCTCAGCAGCAGCTTGTGCGCGTACATGATCGGCGCCGGCATCAGCTCGGGGGTTTCGTCGCAAGCAAAACCGAACATCATCCCCTGGTCCCCGGCGCCCTGCTCGCCCTCGTACAACCCTTTGCCCGAGACGCCCTGGTTGATGTCCGGGCTCTGCGAGTGAATCGCATTCATCACGCTCATGCTCTCGTAGTCCAGCCCGTAGGACGGGTCGGTGTACCCGATGCGCTTGGCCACGCCGCGCGCGACCTCCTGGATATCCACGTACGTGCTGGTGGTTATCTCGCCGCCAACCAGCACCAGACCGGTTGTGGTGAACGCCTCGCAGGCAACGTGCGACTCCGGGTCGTCGTTGAGGCAGGCGTCGAGCACCGCGTCGGAGATCTGATCGCAGATCTTGTCCGGATGTCCCTCGCTTACCGATTCTGAAGTAAAAAGAAATCGTCGTTTGTCCATGCTGTCTCCTAAGCTTTAGTAGCGAGCTTCAGTAGCGATACGACTCGCCCTTGAACGGCCCCTCCTGCGGAACACCGATGTACTCAGCCTGTTCGGGAGTGAGGCTCGTAAGCCTGGCCCCGATCTTCCCCAAATGCAGACTCGCCACCTCTTCATCCAGCTCCTTTGAGAGCGTATACACCCCGATCGCGTACTCGCCCCGCTTGGCAGCCAGGTCGATCTGCGCCAGCGTCTGGTTGGCGAAACTGTTCGACATCACGAAGCTCGGATGTCCGGTGGCACACCCCAGATTCACCAGCCGGCCCTCGGCCAGCATAAAGATCGAATGCCCGTCCGGAAAGCGGTACTGATGCACCTGCGGCTTGATCTCGATGCGCTCCACGTCGCCGCGCGCGTTCAGCGCCTCGACCTGTATCTCATTATCGAAGTGCCCGATATTGCAGACGATTGCCTGATCCTTCATTCGCTCCATGTGCTCGACGGTGATGACGTCGCGGTTGCCGGTGGCAGTGACGTAGATGTCGGCCCCCCCGAGCGTATCTTCCACCGTTTGCACCTCGTAGCCTTCCATCGCCGCCTGCAGCGCGCAGATTGGATCCACCTCGGTGACGACGACGCGCGCGCCGAGCCCGCGCAGGCTCTGCGCCGAGCCCTTGCCGACATCGCCGTAGCCGCATACCACCCCGACCTTGCCGGCAATCATGACGTCGGTGGCGCGCTTGATCCCGTCCACCAGGCTCTCGCGACAGCCGTACAGATTGTCGAACTTGCTCTTGGTGACCGAGTCGTTGACGTTGATGGCCGGAACCAGCAGCGTCCCGCTGCCGGCACGCTGATATAGCCGATGGACGCCGGTGGTGGTCTCCTCGCTCACGCCCTGCCATTCCGACACCACCTGGTGCCACCAGCTCGGACGTTCCTCGGCGATCCGCTTCAACAGCGCCTTGACGACGCGCTCCTCGGCCGCGTCGGCCGGCTGATCCACCCAGTCGTCGCCCTGCTCGAGCTCATAGCCCTTGTGGATCAGGAGCGTTGCATCACCGCCGTCGTCGACCACCTGGTGCGGTCCGTTTCCGTCAGGCCAGCTGAGCGCGTCGAGCGTGCACTGCCAGTACTCTTCGAGGGTCTCGCCCTTCCAAGCGAACACCGGCGTGCCCTTGGGCGCCTCCGGTGTGCCGCCGGCTTCGGGCCGCCCAACCACCACGGCCGCGGCCGCATGGTCCTGTGTCGAGAAGATGTTGCAGCTCGCCCAGCGCACATCCGCACCGAGCTCGACCAGAGTCTCGATCAACACCGCCGTCTGAATAGTCATGTGCAGGCTGCCGGTAATGCGGATACCCGCCAGCGGCTTCTGCGGCCCGTACTTCTCGCGCACGGCCATCAGCCCCGGCATCTCCTTCTCCGCGATCTCGATCTCCTTGCGACCCCACTCAGCCAGACGCAGGTCCCGCACCCGGTACTCCACGCCCGCGGCGCCCGGATCACGCTGAGCCGTCAGATCACCCTGTGCGCCGGCACCCCGGCCCCCCACCGGCGCGGCCTCTGCCCACGAACTGCCCTGTCGACTCGCCGAGTCTCTGTCTACATCAGTCTTTCTTGATTCCATCGGTCTGCCTCTCCTTGCGCTGCCGTAGTGTAGCGCATTCCTCCCAGTTCGTGAAGGAATACTTGAGCGTCAGGGATGCGCCGCAGACACTGGCTCGGGATTTTTCACGCCATATTTCGTATTCATTCTGCGTCAAAGTTAACATAGGTCCGCATACCGGTTGTTAACACTCCGAGGCATTCTCAAGGCCTGATTTCGCCCGAGGACGCCCGGGGCCGCGGGTAGGCCGCAGGAGCCTGGGTCTACCACCACCGCTCCTCACGCCACAAGGACTGCGACATGCCCTACCGGGCACGGGGCCGGCCCTACCCGACACTGGACCGGCCCCCACTGCGATCCGCCCCGCAGCGGCCCTGCAAGCCCAGGTTGTTCCCAGATTGATCCCACCCCCAAGGATCCCACCCCCAGGGATAACCCCTGCAGGATGTACGCAGACTGGTCCCGCCAAGGACTCCCGCCCCCCTCAAGCAGACCTCCGGGACAGTCCTCCAAGATAGACCCTCCGGGATGGTCGGCTGGATCGTCCGGCGAAGGAGTCCCGGACGAGGTCCCAGGTCGGTACCCGGATAGGGCGGGGGTGATGTTAACATTGTTGCAGCGAGGGGGTGTTAACTATGACGCAAAATTCCGACGGTTTCAGGCGAGAAATCACCGCGGGCCCGTTGAGCATGCGAGCGAGGCCCGGAGCCGCCGAGGGCTCCGGGCGAGGGCTTCCGGCCGGGACTGGGGGGGTTAGGTTTCGGCGCGGAGGATGAGCTCCTTGACGGCTTTGACCTCGTCGAGACGCCTGAGCGGCATCGCGTACGGCGCCTCGTGCAGGAGCTCGGGATTCTCGCGTGCCTCCTTGATGATCGTCTCCAGGACCTCGACGAAGGCGTCGAGCGTGCGCTTGTTCTCGCTTTCGGTCGGCTCGATCATGAGCGCCTCTTTGACGATCAGCGGGAAGTAGACCGTGGGCGCGTGCATACCGTAGTCGAGGAGGCGCTTGGCGATATCCATCGTGCGGATCTCATCAGCGCCTTCGATTCTGCCGCCGGCGACGAACTCGTGCATGCAGCGGCGCTTGTACTTGAGCGGTAGGAGCTTCTCGATCCGGCTCTTGAGGTAGTTGGCGTTCAACACCGCGTTTTCTCCGAGCTCACGCAGCCCGGACGCACCGTGCATCAGAATGTAGGTGAACGCGCGCACGAGCATGCCGAAGTTTCCGTGGTGCAGCTTCAGCCGCCCGATACTCTGCCGCGGGTCGCTGAAGTAGTAGGGGCCGCCCTCCTGATCGCAGGCCACGATCGGTCCCGGCAGGAACGGGGCCAGCTGCTCGGTAGTGGCCACCGGTCCGGCTCCCGGGCCTCCGCCGCCGTGCGGGGTGGAGAAGGTCTTGTGCAGGTTGAAGTGCATGACATCGATCCCGACATCCGCCGGGCGCAAAGTGCCGAGCAGGGCGTTCATGTTGGCTCCGTCTCCATACACCAGGGCGCCGCACTCGTGAAGCGCGCTCGTGACCTCCTCGATTCGTTCCTCGAACAGCCCGAGGGTGTTGGGATTGGTGATCATCAACGCCGCTACGGTATCATCGCACCCTTCCTTGAAGGCCTTGAGATCGATGTTGCCGTTAGCGTCCGAGGGAACCTCGACCGGCTCATAGCCTGCCATCGTCACGGTGGCGGGATTGGTGCCGTGGGCGCTGTCGGGGATCAGCACCTTGCGGCGGTCGGTGTCGCCGCGCGCCTCATGGTAGGCTCGGATCATCATGATGCCGGTGAACTCGCCCTGCGCGCCGGCGGCGGGCTGCAGACTGACGGAGTGGAAGCCGGATACCGTGGCGAGCTGCTCCTGCAGGCGGTACATCAGCTCGAGGCTTCCTTGTGACAGCGCCTCCTGCTGCAGCGGATGGTGCCCCACGAAGCCCGGCAGTGAGGCCATTGCGTCGTTGACTTTGGGGTTGTACTTCATCGTACACGAGCCGAGCGGATAGAAGTTGGTGTCTATCGAGAAGTTGAGCTGCGAAATCTGGGTGAAATAGCGCACCACGTCGGGCTCGCTGAGCTCAGGTAGGTTGACCTCCTCGCGGACGAGGTCCTCCGGAACGGCGCTTGCCGGCACGTCGCACTCGGGCAGTATCGCGGCGCGACGGCCCGGTTCGGATTGTTCGTAGAGCAGCGGGGGAATCAGTTTGTTCATGACGACGCGACCTCCTTTAGCGGGCTACGCTGTCGAGCGCCGAAACCAGCGCATCGATATCGTCTCGAGTGTTCATCTCAGTCACCGCAACGAGCAACTGGTTGCGGCGCGCCTCGAAATAGCGGCCGAGGTCCAACCCGGGCGAGATCCCGCGCGGAGCGAGCGCGTCGATAATATCGGAGGCCGGGCGCGGCGTGTTGACCACGAACTCCTTGAAGAAGCGGTTGTCGTCCGGCACCGAGAAACCTGGAAGCTTCTCGATCTCGGCGGCCGCATAGTGGCTCTTGTGATAACACAGGCTCGCGACCTGGCGCAGGCCGGTTGGCCCCATCAGCGCGAGGTAGATTGCGGCGCGCAACGCCATCAAACCCTGGTTGGTACAGATGTTACTGGTTGCCTTCTCGCGCCTGATGTGCTGCTCGCGTGTGTTGAGCGTGAGCACGAAGCCGCGGTTCCCCTCGGCGTCGGTGGTCTGACCGACGAGGCGCCCGGGCATGCGTCGCACGAGCTTCTGCGTGCAGGCGAAGATGCCGAGGTAGGGGCCACCGAACGACAGGTCGATGCCGAGCGGCTGCCCTTCGCCGACGACGATGTCGGCCCCGTCGGCACCCGGCGGGCGGAACAGCCCCAGGTAGATCGGGTCGGTGTGCACAACGAGCAAGACGCCTTTGGCGTGCAACTCATCGGCGAGGCCGGCGAGATTTCGGATGCGCCCGAAGAAGTCGGGGTTCTGGACGATCACGCAGGCGGTCTCTTCGTCGGCGGCCGCGGCGAGCTGCTTCAGCTCGGCCTCGCCGAGCGGCTGCTCGGGCGCCCCACCGGCGGTGTGAAATACTTCGATTGAGGCCCGCGCAGCCGCGCCGGACGCGCCGGCGGCAGAGCCTGCGCCCGCGGACTCACCGCCGTTTGCCGACCCGTCGAGCGCCATCAGCTGTACCTTCATCGCCTGCAGATAGGTCTGCATCACCGCGCGGTACTGCGGATGAAGTCCGCCGGAGATCAGGACCTTCTTACGTTTGCCGCGCGAGTTGTTGACCGCCATCAGCGCCGCTTCCGCAACCGAGGTGGCACCGTCGTAGTGCGAGGCGTTGACGACCTCCATTCCGGTGAGCTCGCAGACCATGCTCTGGTATTCGAACATCGCCTGCAGCGTGCCCTGGCTCGCTTCCGGCTGGTAGGGCGTGTAAGCCGTGGCGAACTCGGCGCGCGAGGCGAGGCTGGGCACAGCGCGCGGAATGAAGTGGTTCCAGGCGCCGGCGCCGAGAAACGACAGCCCCGAGACGCGGGCGTTGCGCTCGGCCAGCGCCTCAATCTCACGGGTTACGTCGATCTCCGACAGCGGCGGCGGAAGCTCGAGGTCCGGGAAGCGGTGCTTCTCGGGGATATCGGCAAACAGCTCGGCTACCGAGCCTACGCCGATACTCTCGAGCATGGCGCGTCTGTCTGCGTCGGTGTTGGCTACGTAGGCCATGGTTCCTCCTTAACGCTTAGTCTTCCAGGCCCTCGGTGTAGGTTTTGTAGTCGTCAGCGGACATCAGGCCGTCGTACTCTGAGGGTTCGCTCGGTTTGATCTTGATCAGCCACCCGTCGCCGAACGGGTCTTCGTTCACGGTCTCGGGGGTTTCCTCGAGCACTCCGTTGATCTCCACGATCTCACCGCTGACCGGCATGTAGACGTCGCTGGCGGCCTTGACGCTTTCGACGACTCCGAAGGCCTCACCCTTCTTGAGCGTTTGGCCGACTTCCGGCAGCTCCACGAACACGATGTCTCCGAGACTGTCCTGGGCGTAGTCGGATATACCACAGACTATGACGTCTCCATCTTTTCGCGCCCATTCATGCGATTCAAGGTACTTAACATCTTTATCAAACGTCATCTTCTGTCTCTCCTTTCGTTGAGAATGATTTCCTGCTGCTATATTTACGCCGGCTGACCGTCCGGCTCGTTTCAGTTCGTTGCTATTTGTACGCCGGCTTGTACAGCGGGCGTTTGACCACCACCGCAGCCTTGCGCTTGCCGCGGATATCCACCTCGAACTCGGCACCTACCTTGCTATAAGCAGGCTCGACAAAGGCGTTCCCGGCGTAAACCTCGGCGCTTGGAGCGAACATGCCGGTCACCACGGTTCCGATCTTGCGCCCGTCGGAGTCCGCGAAAACCTCACAGTCCTGGCGCGGGACGCCGCGCTCGGTGAGAGTGAAGGTGCACAGCCGTTGCGCGGGCCCGGCCTCTTTGCGAGCGAGAATCGCGTCGCGGCCAATGAAGTTGCTGTCAAAGTCGCAGGCCCAGGTGAGGCGCGCCTCAACCGGGGTGACCTCGCGGCTGATCTCATGTCCGTACAGCGGAAACCCAGGCTCGAACCGCAGGCTGTCGCGTGCGGCAAGCCCAATCGGGCTAAGATCCGCCCTGCGAGCCACCTCGCTGTCGAGAATCGCCTCCCAGACGATCCGGGCTTCAGCAGTGCTCAGGAACAGCTCCACGCCATCCTCGCCGGTATACCCGGTGCGGCCCACGAGGCAATGCACCCCGACGATGCTGCAATCGGCGGCGCCGAAGCGCGGGATCGCTGAGATTCTCCCGCCGGAGACATCGTCCATGATCTCGATCGCGGCCGGCCCTTGTACCGCGAACATCGCAGTGCCGTCGGAGACGTTGACGATCTCGACCTCGTACTCGGCTGCATGCCGCCGGAACCATTGGTAATCGGATTCGGTGTTGGCGGCGTTGACCACGATCCACCATTTGTCCGGCAGTCGGTACACAAACAGATCATCAAGCACGCCGCCGTCCGTATCGCAGATCACTCCGTAGCGCGAGTTTCCCTCCTCGAGCGTGCTCATTGAGCTCGTAACAAGATAATCAAGAAACGCCGGCGCGTCAGATCCGCGCAGCTCCAGCTGACCCATATGCGATATATCGAAGATGCCGGCGCTGGTGCGCACCAGCCGGTGTTCCTGCAGCGCGCCGCCGGCGTATTGAATCGGCATCTCCCAGCCGGCAAACGGAACCATCTTAGCACCGTGTTCGACGTGCCATGCCCGTAATGGGGTGTGTTTTAGCGGTGTCTCCATGGTTGGCAGTATACTCTATCTTTCCGAGGTCACACAAACCCAAATTCCGTCCGCGTTGCTAATATGCACAGGATGGAAAGATGCAAGAACATACTTGACAGAACACGGGGTTGGAGTTCCTGCGCAGAGTTTCCACAAGCTCGTGCGAGTTTCTCCCGGATTTGTGCACAATTTATCCACAACCGCGCCGGTCGGCGCCTCGAAAAGGCGCTTTCTGGCCTCGCGAAACGAGTGGACAGAATCCGTGATAAACAGATGTTTAGCTCTAAAATCTGAGCGTAACCGTGCTATTAAGTGGTTAAAATAGAGGTTTTTGTTAATGGATCAGCTAGCTGCGTGTAAACCCCGGAAAAGGTGTGAGGCTGGCCTCGCTGTGGAGGTGTTAGCAGGGGATAACTCTCGGAACTTATCCACAAGTTATTCACATCGGCACTTCGCCCTATTTTTAAGGCCGGTTCCCGGAAGCGCTGTATATGTAGCGTATACAGCGCTTTATCCGTTTGCCGATGACGCCAAGTAAATTTAGCTCAGTTGCTATTAGCTCAGATGTTGCGCTTCCCGCCGCGGCGCCCGCGACGGCGCCCGCCGCGATTACCACCTCGCCGGCCGCCCCCGTTACCGCCACCGTCGGCCGCACGCCCGTCGCGCCCCGCTCCGCCATCCGGCCCGGAATCGTAACCGCCGGCTCCACGGTAGGATACTCGCACTTGCTTGTACAGCCCGTCGCCCTCGCTTGCGGTCTCGATGTCCTCGACGTTGTTGAGCGTGGTGTGGATCAGTCGGCGTTCAAACGGGTTCATCGGGGCAAGAAGCTGTGAGCGCCGGCTGCGCTTGACCTCGTCACCCACCTTTTCGGCCAGCCGCACAAGCCCCTCTTCGCGCCGCGACCGATACCCCTCGGTGTCGAGAATGATCTTGGTGTCACCGCCGTCAAGCCGGCCGGCGACCACGTTGGCAATCAATTGCAGCGAGTCCAGCGTCCGGCCTTTGCGGCCGATCAGCACGCCGGAGTGCTCCGACTCGATGCGCAGCCCGAGCTTGCCTTCCTCGCGATAGGCGATCACCACCTCGGCGCTGTACCCCATCTTTTCGAGGGTGTTGCGCACGAAGTCCACCATGCCGTGCTCGAAGTCGTTCTCAGGTGCTGCGTTCTGGTGGCGGCGCGCAATTGTTTCGCTCGCCGGCGTCTGCTCGCCGCCGGCCGCGGCGGCGATTTCCAGACCCGCGCGGTCGGCCGCGCCGCTCGCACCGCGCCGACCGCGACCCGCCTCGCCCGCGGCGGCAGGTTCCGCATCGTACTCGCCGCGGCCGTCGCTGTCGTGCACATACACTCGAATTGTAACGCGCTTGTTCCGGTTGAAGAAGCCGGACTTCTGTGTCTCGACAAGCTCGATGTCGAACTGGTCCTGCTCCAACCCCAGGGCGGCGACCGCGGTATCGATCGCCTCCTGTTCGGTCCGTCCCTCAAACTCGTGTATCATTATCGGTTCTCCGTTAAGCGCTTGCCGCAGCGCGTTTCTTTTTCACGATAATGTTCTCGGCCGCCATCAGCACGTTCGAGAAGATAAGGTACACCAGCAGCCCTGACGGCAGATTGTAGAGTACGAAGAAGAACACAATCGGAAGCACGTACATCATCATCTTCATCTGACTCTGATTACCGGCACCCGGGTTCTGCATAAAGCGACTCGAGATGATTTGGGTGACCACGAAGACCACCGGCAACAGGCGCAGATCGTTCCACCCCAGAAACGGCAGCGTGAACTCACCGAAGTTCAGGATGGAGTCCGGCGCTGAGAGGTCGGTTATCCAACCCGGAATGAAGGTAGCACCGCGCAGATCAAAGTGGTTGTTGAACAGACCGAACATCGCGATAAAGAACGGCAGCTGCAACAGGATCGGCAGACAGCCGCCGAGCGGGTTGATGCCTTCCTTCTTGTAGAGCGCCGCGGTCTCGGAGTTAAGCTTTTGCGGATCGTTCTTGTGCTTCTCGCGCAGCTCCTGGATCTTGGGGCTGAGCTCCTGCATGCGCGCCATCGAGTCGCGGCTCTTGCGTGTGAGCGGCATCAGCAGCGCCTTTACGATCAGCGTGAGCATGATGATCGCGATACCGTAGTTGGGAATCACGCGATAGATGAGATTGAGCACCGCCTTGAGGATGTCCTCGAGCCAGCCGAGCATGAAGCGTGTCTCAACCATCTCCTCGAGATCCAGGTTGCGAATGCCGAAGGCGTTGTCACGCGAATTGTTGTAGCGGGCGAGCGCTTCATCGGTGCGCGGCCCCACGAAGAACCGAAAGGTATCGCTTTGATACTGGCTGCGGATCACCGGGCGGCTGAAGTACATCTGCGCGCCCTCCTCGAGGCCGGGCACGTCGTCCTTGGAGATCGTGATGCCGTAATCCACGTTGCCGGGCACCGCGATGATCGCAAAGTACTTGCCGGCGATCGAGATCCAGTTAGGACGCTCCTCGATCACCTCGCGCTCGCCGGCGCGTAGAGTCTCGCGACTGACACGATTGCCGTCGTAGTAGTCGAAGCGGCGATACTCGTGGCGCCCGTCGAGCTCACGCCAGCTCGGCCCGATCTGCGGACCGATACCGAGGGTGTAGGCGCGGTTGTCCACGTTGACCGGCACCGCCCCGGAACCGTGGTTCTCCAACACAACGTCCATCTCGAACAGATACTCGCCGGGCTGAAAGCGGTAGACCTTGCGAAGGCGGAACTCGTGCTCCGCCGGCTCGCCGTTCTGATTGGTGGCGTTGGCGTTCTGCATCCGGAAGTCGCGGTAGAACTCAACCGTATGCTCGTCGGTGTCTTGTCGCCGGTTGAAGACCGCATCGATGGGCTCGGCGTCCGCTCCCCCGAATGCGAGCGTGAAGGCGCGCCTGTCCGAGTCCCCGCGCTTGATCATCTCAACCGGTTCGTCCATGTCCCAATGCTCGAACAGGCGAAACGACACGACATCGCCCCCGCGCGAGTCAAACGTGACCGAGAGCAGATCGTTCTCGTAGACGTACTCTTCAGGTTCGATCTCTTCCTCTACCGCCTCTACATCCAATCCGGGCGCAGCGGCGGCCAAAGCAGGCTCCTCCGCCTCTTCCGGTTCGCGAGGCTCAGTCGGCTCAGTCGGCTCGGCCGGCTCGCGCGGCTCAGCTGCATCGGGAGCCGGTGCCTCCTCAGCGGGCCGGGTGGGCTGAGCTACCTCGTCCGGCGGATACAGCATGTTTTGAATGGAAAACCCGATCGTAATTACAATGACCGAGAGGACCACTGCCAGCAGTGTGTTTTTGTCCATGACCTATTTGTCTCCTGCACAGATAATCGTCAGTTTTACGGTGCCAAGAAGAATACGACCGTGCGCGGTCGCACCACAGCCAAAACCCTACAGCCCGGCCTTGCGACTGAGGTAGGTGAACTGCTTGTGGCGATCGTGAAAGTTGTATGGACCGACAAACATAATCAGCGCACAGTCGTACCCGCCGCGAAATCTCGGCTTGGCGGTACGGAACAGCTCGCGGGCAACGCGTTTCGCCGCATTGCGCTCCACGGCGTTCTTAAACTTCCGTTCGGGAACAACGAGCAAGCGATTGTATTCCCGCTCATTCTCAATATATCGCAACTTCATCCCACGGCACCCGAGGCTCCGGCCGTGGGCAAACACGCGGTTGATTTCAGATCGGTTCGTCAGGCGTTCAGCCTTGGTAAAGCGCCGGCTTGCTCTTCGGTCAACAGCGTTTTCAATACGGCTTCTTTTCATCCGCTACGGTCAACTTATTCCGCCCTTTGGCGCGTCGCCGTTTGAGCACCTGCCGTCCTGCAGCTGTCTTCATGCGCGCACGAAACCCGAGTCTGCGGTTTCGCTTTACGCGGCTTGGTTGATAGGTGCGTTTCATCTATCTGCTCCTGCTATGGGCTGGTATTGCTACGTTGGATTGCACAGTATATCCGCGAGGCTCTCCCGGTGTCAACGCACCGGGCTATCGCCATCCTCGTCGCCTCGGTCGGGTTCCGGGTCCGGTTCACCACCGCTACGCTCGGCGATCATACGCCCAAGGCGCTGCAGCCTGGCACGAAGCTCCGGGTCATCGATGCGCTCAATGCCTTCCGGCTCGTCTTCGCCGCCGGCCGCATCCACCTCAGAATCCGAGTCCGTTTCAGGCGCACCGCGCGGTTTCTTGCCGCCCGAGCCCCCGGCTGCGGCTCCAGCCTCGCCGGTAGGCTCATCCCCGCTGCGGACAAGCCGCATGTGCAGCGCGCCGACCTTGAGCTCGGGAAACTCGCGCTGCACCCGAGCGAGCAACTCCTTCTCCTGCAGCTGCAGAATCTGCATCCAGCCCGGATGATCCAGCTCCACCACAAGGGCGTTACGCTTGATATCGACCGGCTCGCTATGCGCGGCGAGGTCAAAACCCACCAGCGACTGCCAGTTCTGATGCAGGGCGACGTACTGCCGGCCCGCCGGGTTGTCGACGCTGCGAAACAGGCGCGTAATCAGCTCGCGCGCGCTCTTGCTCTCATGCTCCATTTTCTGAAACCTGCTACGGCTTCTCCCGGCGAGTAAAGCGGCCCTCACTCACTCTGTATAATAATGTATCAGTTTTTGCGTAACGAGAAAACGGTTCGTCGGGAAGAAATGTATAGATGGCCTGCTCATACTCCGGAAGGCGCTCCAGGAAGCGTTCGCGCCGGTCGGTGTCGAGCTCCAGGAGAACATCATCGAGTAGCAGCACCGGCTTCAGGCCGGTCTTAGCGGCGAAGAACACCGCCTGCGCGCTCCGCAGGATCAAAGACACCAGCCGCACCTGACCGGTGGAAGCGATCTCGGTGAACTCCCGCTCACGGTAGCTGTAGCGATAGCGGTCGCGGTGCGGTCCGCTGGTGGTAGTGCCCAGGGCGAGATCGCGTTCGCGCCGCTCGGCAAGCATGGCCAGAGCCTCTCGCGTTAACCTCCCCCCGTTGTCCGGCGATAGATCGGCCTCCTGTATCTCCTCACCCTGGTCCGAGCCCTGCGCCTCCGGTGGCAGGGCGACACGCCACGACGGGCGGTAGCGGATATTCACCTCGTCCGGCAGGCCGGAGACCGCACGAAAAACGCGCGAGAAGGTTTCGTTGAACTCGCTCACCAACGCCGCTCGGCGGCGCTGGAGCTCGAACCCGGCTTCAACAAGTTGCTGATCGTAGATCTCAAGCATACTACGCTGCTGTTGCTTGAGCACGCTGTTGCGTAGCTTGAGGACCCGGCGGTAGCGGCGAAGCAGGTCGATATAGCTCGGCTGATACAGGCTGAGGGTCTGGTCGAAAAAGGTGCGCTGCATCTCCGGTGCGCCGGTCACGAACCCGATGTCGCCATGGCAGAACACGATGCACGGCATGACCTCGATAAGCTCTTTGCGGTCGCGTACCGGTTTGCCGTCGCGCTCTATGCTCTTGCGCTCGCGCTCGAGCCGCACCGCAATTCGCGTACGCGAGGCTTTTTGGGTGTCGATAATACCGGCCACGCTCATGGCATCGACGCCGGTGTGACACAGCTGCTCATCTTTGCGTGTGCGAAACGAGCTGCCGTAACACAGGAGGTATACTGCTTCCAGCAGGTTGGTCTTGCCCTGGCCGTTTTCCCCAACCAGGAAGACCTCGGGAGCATGCAGATCCAGCTCACCGTCGGCCAGATTACGAAAGCCGACCGTCCTGACCGCAACAATACCCATCGGGATCAGCGACCGCGCGGGCGGTCTCAGTCGAGCTGCATCGGCATTACGATGTGAAAGTAATCCTGCTCGGGCTCAGTTACGAGCATCATCGCCTTGTTGGGCTCGCTGAAGCGCAGGACAATATCCTCGGCATCGATTACGCGCAGCGGTTCGCTCAGATACAGGAAATTGAGCGCAATCTTCATCTCCGGTCCCTGGTATCGGCAGGCGAGCTGCTCGCTGGCGGTCCCAATTTCCGACTCATCAGAGCTGAGGGTAAGCGAATCCTCGGCCAGACTGAGATAGATGCGGCGCGACTTCTCGACCAGGAGCGAGACGCGCTTCAAGGCCTCGGCCAGCTCCTCGCGATTGACGCTTAGGGTATGTTCCTGATCGGCCGGGATCACGCGCCGATAGTTTGGAAACTGCCCTTCGATCAGGGCCGAGGAGAGCTTCTGATTCTCGAACTCCAGAAACAGATGCTTCTCGGTCACCGCAAGCGAGAGCGAACCTTCCCCGGAGGCAAGCTTCTTGACCAGGTTGAGTACTTTGGGTGGAACGATAACCCCATTGAACTCAGGAACCTCGGATTCAGGAGTCTTTTTGATGAGCGAGAGTCTGCGCCCGTCGGTGGCAACCATCACGAGCTCACCGTCGAGCTGCTCGAAGTAGACGCCGTTCATGAAATAGCGCGTTTCGTCGTCCGAGACCGCAAAGACTGTCTGGGTGATCATCTCGATGAAGTCGTTCTGGGGCA
>PUNW01000001.1 GCA_003552665.1 Spirochaetaceae bacterium
AATACTGGGACACGACCTCTGTATAGACGATCCTAACGGTGTATTGTAGTGTAGGAGAGAAGTTCGGCTTGGCGCGCTGCGCCGATTCGCTTCCAGGGGTCGCCGCCGGGATGTCGGTGTTGTTGCGGGTCATAACAGTTAGGGTTTTCGCGTCGGTGCTGTGCGTGCTGGCGATCGGCTCCTGTGCCGGCGCTGCCGCGCCGGTTTCGGATGAGTTCCGGAGTGACTCCAAGGCGAACGGCGCAACCGGCAATCTACCGCTGCTGCGTTTAAGCGACGGACATCGAGATCTCATGCTCCTCGGTACCATACACGCAGTGCCGAAAGACCAGGCTGAGGCGCTCTCGCTGCCGGAAGCGGTTTACGACGAAATCAAGGCTGCGGACCTCGTGCTGGTCGAAAGCAACATTCTCACACTCGGGCACAATCAGCGGTTAGCGCAGGCCATACAAGTGCAAGAGACGTACCTCAGAGCAAGTCCGGAAGACGGCAGACCGGCACTGGCAGACTATCTGCAGGATCGCGATGAATCGCTTGTCCACGAGTTTTCCGAGGCGCTGGCCGAAAGGCTGCCTGCGCTGCGTGAGCACCAGATGGAGACGATCCTGGGGCTGCGGCCGTGGGCCGCACGGAGCAATCTCGGTACTCTGCGGCGCGCCCATGACGGTATCGAGTGGAGCCCCGGCCTTGATACACGCGTCGTGCAGGCGGCCCGTGAGGCCGGTGTTGAGGTTCGGTATCTTGAGAGCTGGAAAGAGCTTGCGGCACTGCATGATAGCGCGGAACAAGAGGGCTATGTCGAGGAGCTGCTCTTTTCAGTAATGGGCCCGATCCCGGAGGAGGCTATCGCCGAGGCCCGCCGGGACCAGGTGCTTGAGATTCTCGAGCGCCGGGATCACACTGATATCACGGTCACTCCGAGTATGGTATACGAGCAGTTCGAGGACGTGGAATTGTCGCCGGCTCTGCTTGACGCTCGCCGAAGGGAGCGGCGCATGCTGTTTGAAACGCGGGAGCAGAACTGGATGCCGCGGCTTCTGTCTCATCTCGAAGAAACCGAAGCGCGGCGGATCGTGGTTGCAGTCGGGGCGGCCCACGTCGCGAGCGAAGCGGCGGTGCTGTCGGATTTGCTTCGAGAAGCCGGCTTCAGATCGCGCTCGGAGTCCGCGCCCCTATAACTCCGTTGACAACTCCTCGCAACAGTAGTAATACTATCGCGACCCATTGTGAGGCGCGGCCATGCGGGACGGTCGGCTATCTTGCCGCGGATCTCTGCGTCTTAGGGCTTCGCTACTCACGGCGATGGAGCTCGCCTACCGCGTGTATGTCGCTGATGGCTCCTATCACATAGTGTGCTTTTCTTGACTCAGTGTCTTGCAGCCGCTTGAGGAGTGTGACGATGGAGTTATTGCTCGATGACCCGGTCTTGGGACTTGGCTCAGTTATGCTGATCGGTTTCATCGGAGGCCGTCTTGCGGCCTCGGTGAAACTGCCGGCGTTGACCGGATACATAGTGGCGGGGCTGATGCTCGGCCCGAACGTCTTGGGCACGATTCCGCAGCAATTGCTGGACTCGCTCCGGGATCCGGTGAGCAGTGTGGCGGTGAGTATCATCGCGTTCATGCTCGGCGGAGATCTCACGATCGGAACCATCCGGTCGCTCGGCTCGAAGCTCATTAAGTTCGCGATCGTCGATTCGGTCTGGACCTACGCATTGGTTGCGGTCGGCCTGATCGCAATTGCTTCGCAATCACTTGCCGTTGCGCTACCGCTCGCTGCGTTGGCGGCCTCACCGGCGCCGACAGTGGTGGTGCCGATCGTCAAAGAGTTGCATGCACGCGGGCCGTTCACCTCGGCGCTGCTGATGACCAGCGCTCTCGAAGATATCACCTGTGTGATTCTCATCTCGATATCGATTGCTGTTGTGGCGCCGATGCTCGCCGGCGGGGTGTTCTCGGCGAGCGCGGTCTGGGTGAGTCTGGTGGAGATCGCAGGTTCGGTAGCGTTCGGTGTGGTGATGGGATTTGTGTTGCGGACGGCTCTGTTGCGTCTATCCGGCAACGCTCAACTGCTGCTTAGCATAACCGCGATTTTGCTCGCAACCGGTCTGAGCACCGTGCTCGGACTGTCGTCGTTGATCTCGGTTCTGACGATCGGTTTCGTCGTGCTTAACTTCGGCCGGCATACAACGGAGCTCTTTCGCTCGATTGATACAGTCTCAACGCCGATCATGCTCACGTTCTTCACGCTTGCGGGGGCGTCCTTGCAGCCGGCTTTGATTCCACAGGCCGGTCTCGCGGTTGTGGTGTATATCGTCGCGCGGATTATCGCGAAGCTCACCGGAACCCGGGCGTATGCAAAACACGTGGGCCTTGAGCGTGACGTGTATCGGGAAATGCCGAAGTGCTTGCTCTCGCAGGCCGGCACGACTCTTGGGCTCACCATGATCGTGGCTCAGCAACTGCCGCAGGTTTCGGACCAAATCCTCACGGTAATGATCTCTGCGGTCATCTTCTTCGAGCTGATTGCGCCGCCCTGGACGAAGAGCATCATCGTTCGCCTCGGCGAGGCCGGTGGCGGTTCGGCACGACGGTCACGAACTGAAAACAGATCCGCATAAGGAGTGACAAGTGATCAAACTATCGGATTACCTGAATGCCGAGACGGTATTCGAGCTCGGCAATGTATCACGCGCTGAGGCGCTGGCTCGAGTAATCGATCGTACACTGTCGGCCGTCGTCAGTCCTCAGGAGGAGGAGCGTGTTCGTGAGCAGCTCACTCAGATTGGGGCCGACGCCGAGGTTGATATCGGTGAGCATGTCGTGCTGAGTCATGCGCGCATCGAAGATATCGACCGGCTGTCGGTGGGCGCGGGGTTTCGCGCGGTATCAACGGCCCGGTCCACCGACCGCCGCCTTGATCAAGGAGAGGGTCAAAGCTCGGCGGGTGCGCCGCCTCCGGCAGCGAACGCTCTGTTTCTGTTTGCCGCGGTCCCGGAGTCGGCGGCGCGCGAGTATCTGCGATTCCTCGCACGGTTGGCACGGTGGGCGAGCGAAGCGCAGACGCAGGCGGCAATGGTCTCGGGGAGCCTAAAGAAACTGTTGGCTGCAGTGCAGAGCTTTGACGAGGAACGGGCCTAGCGGTCCGTGAGGGGGAGCAGATGGGGCTGATAGTGATCATACAACTGAAACAAGAGCATCATCTCGACAAGATATCGGCGCTACTCATTGAGCTGGGTGTGTTCGACGTGAGTATCCTTGAAAGCGAAGGGGTGGAGGAGCGCGCTCAACGGATGCCGGTGTTGAGCAGCATGGGATCGATCTTCG
>PUNW01000067.1 GCA_003552665.1 Spirochaetaceae bacterium
CCCACGAGATCGGGCATATCGAGTACCAGCACGGCCTGCAGGCAATTCGCACCTCACGGATCACCGCGGCGCTCACAAGCGTGGCGATCACCGGTACGCAGTTCGCCACCAGCGAAGACCTCGCCGAGCTCACCGCCACGTTCGAGGGCTCAATCGACGATATCACCCAGACCTTGATCAACTCGGGCTACTCCCGCGGTGCCGAACGCGAGGCCGACCGCGCGGCGGTGCGTATCATGAAGCGCGCCGGTTACGATCCTGGCGCGCTGATCACGGTTCTGCAGGAGATGGAGCAGCAGCTCGATCCGCGCGGCCTCGATTTCGCCGCCACGCACCCTTCGCCGGATTCACGTATGCGCGATATTCGCTCCGAGCTCGACGGTTACCGCCACACCGCGCGCGCCACCGAGGTCCGGCAGGAGCGTTACCGCGCCGCACTAGGAAGGCTGTAGTCCTATGGCCGGTTCGCCGCGCGAGCGACGCAGCCGTCTGCTGAGGGGTGCCGGGGTCGGGGCCGGCGTTGCGGTCGCGGCCCTCGTGCTCTGGGCCGGCGGTGGTTTCCAACGCCTCGAGCAGCAGAGTTACGACTGGCGCGTTCGGCTGTGGGCCGAGCGTGAAGAACCGAGCGAGGAGCTCGCCCTTATCCTGCTCGACCAGGCCAGCCTCGACTGGGCCCAGGAAGAGCAGTCGATCGGCTGGCCGTGGCCCCGCGAGCTCTACGCCTACATCCTGATGTTTCTCGAACGCGCCGAGGTCAGAAGCACCGCCTTCGACGTCCTCTATCTCGAGCCGTCCGGCTACGGCGTCTTTGACGACGAGAGCTTCGGGGCCCATATCGCGGAGTCCGGCCGGTTCGCGGGAGCGATGTTTCTCTCGCGCGAGGCCGGAAGCGGGGAGTTTATCCCGGCCCGCGGGGGCCGAGCAAACCTCGAAGCGGCCGCCGGCACCGAGATCCTCCCCGAGTTCCCCCGCGCTCAATTTCCGATCGAGGAAGTCGGCGGTAACAGCCTGCTGCTCGGCAATGTGCATGCGCCGGCTGATTCCGACGGCGTCTACCGCCGCATAGCCCCTGCCACTTTGTTCGACGGCCGCACCATCCCGTCCCTCGGCCTCGCCGCATACCTCGCCGGTAGGGGCGCAGGAGCCGGCGAGTCGACCGGGCAGGAACTGTTCGCAGCCGAGATCGGCGATCATACGCTGCGGGTGGGGGACCGGGAGATCCCGCTCGACGGGGGCGGATACGCGCTCCTGCGCTATAAAGGACACCGAGATGACAGACCGGCGTTCAGCGCGGCCGCGATCCTCCAGAGCGAGCTTCAACTCCAGGCTGGCGAGGAGCCGATCATTGATCCGGCCGAGCTGGCCGACCGCTACGTGATGTTCGGCTTTTCGGCCCCGGGACTGTTCGATCTGCGACCGTCGCCGCTGGCCGCGAACACCCCCGGCGTCGAGATACACGCGACATTTCTCGAGAACCTGCTCAGCGATTCCTTCGTGCGCGCGACTCCGGTCGGGTTGGATGCTGCGGCAATCATCCTGTTCGCGTTTCTTGCCGCGTTTGCGGTGAGCTTTGCCGGCTCCACACACCTGACCGTGGCGGTGTACGTTCTAATCCTGCCGCTTCCGGCGCTCACGGCGCTTGCAACCTACACCGCAGGCTGGTGGCTACCGCTCGCCGCTCCCACCGGGGCGGCTGTGCTTGCACTGGCCTCGGCAGGAGTTGCCAATTACGCCACCGAAGGCCGCCAACGCCGGTTTATCAAGAACGCCTTCAGCCAGTATCTCAGCCCGGCAGTGATCGAGAACCTGATCAATGAGCCCGATCGTCTCACGCTCGGCGGAGAGCGCCGCGAGCTTTCGATCTTCTTCTCTGATCTCGAGGGCTTCACCAGTCTCTCGGAAGGCCTCTCACCGGAGGAGCTCACCGCACTGCTCAACGAGTATCTTTCGGCGATGACCGACATCATTCAGGAGGAAGGCGGCACCATCGACAAATACGAAGGCGATGCCATCATCGCGTTCTGGAATGCGCCGCTGAGCTTCGAGGACCACGCCGAACGCGCGGTGCGCGCTGCGTTGCGCTGTCAGAACACGCTCGCCGAGCTGCGACCCCAGTTTCGCCGGCGTGCCGGCAAGGACCTCCGAATGCGGATCGGCATCAACACCGGCCCCGCGGTCGTGGGCAACATGGGCTCCCGCACGCGCTTCGACTACACCATGCTCGGCGATGCAGTCAATCTCGCCGCTCGTCTCGAGGGCATCAACAAGCAGTTCGGCACCTACACCATGATCTCCGCCGATACCGCCGGCGCGCTCGGGCCCGCGTTTTCTCTCCGCGAGCTCTCCCGGGTGGCGGTGGTAGGGCGCGCCGAGCCGGTCACCGTCTACGAGCCGCTCACCGAGGACGAAGCGCAAGACCGGCACGATACGCTTGCCGCGTTCGCCACGGCGCTACAGCTGTACTACGCCGGCGAGTTCGAGCGCGCCCGCAGCGCCTTCGAGCGCATCGCCGACACCGACCCCCCGGCGGCGCACTACGCCGAGCGCTGCCGCCAACTCGGCACCGAGCCCCCGCCCGACTGGAACGGCGTCTGGGTGATGACCTCCAAGTGAGACCCGGCGGGGCCAGACACGCCCGCCGGGCGGCCATCCCGGACGGGCATCCCGGCCGGGCCGCGCGCAAAATCCGGACCGGGAGCGCAAGCCGCGCGGGCGATCCGCGCGCGCAAGTCGGGAGGGGCCGGCCAGCCGCGCGCGCCGGCCGGTCCCCGGACAGACCGTGCTCGACAGCCGGGAGCACTTACACGATCCCCGGGGCAATACGCCCGCTCCCCAGGGTTGACAACAACGACTGAGTATATTATTTTCAATATGTAGCTAAAGCCTAATGAAGCATGTGGAGGATATAATGACCGAGCAACTAACTAAGCAAGACTTCCTCGAGAAGGTATTTGATTTTGAAAACGAATCCGAGTGGAGCTATAAGGGCGATAAGCCCTCGATTATCGACTTCTACGCCGACTGGTGCGGACCCTGCAAGATGGTCGCCCCCATTCTGGAGGAGCTTTCTGAAGAGTACAAAGACAAGCTGCACATTTACAAGGTAGACACCGACAAGGAGCAGGAGCTCGCCGGCGCGTTCGGGATACAGAGCATTCCGTCAATCCTGTTCATCCCGGTCGACGACAAACCGCAGATGGCGGCCGGTGCGCTGCCCAAGGATCAGCTCGTGAAGGTGATCAACGACGTGCTCAAAGTAGCCTAACCTTCCCCCGGTGCTCCGCGGCGCAGCTTGCGCCGGATGCGCGCGCCGGCGGGCGG
>PUNW01000157.1 GCA_003552665.1 Spirochaetaceae bacterium
CCTTCGCTCAACATTCTGATCAAGCTGGTCGGTAAGGTCGCGGTTATCTTCGGTCCGTTGTTCGTTGCGATGATCGCGCTCGACTAAACCAAGCTCCTTTGAGCTTTTGAGAAACAAGCACCACTGAAAGACCCATTGATGCGGGCGGCGGCCGGAAATGCCGGAGCCGCCCGCTTTTGTCTGTGTCCCGGCAAGGCGTACCAACCTGAGCGGTGGGCGACCTGGGTGTACGACAATTCCGTGAGATCGGTCAGGCCGCATGCCGACGCTCCCAATAGCCGTCGTAGCGGCGGCTTGGACCTTTGACTACTATACATCTGTATAGTATTATTTCCGGCATGTTGTACCGGGCTCGGGATCTGACTGTAACAACGGCGGACGATGAGCGTGATCCGCTCAGCTTCGAGCGGCTACGCGGCCACATAGCCGAACTATCCGGCCCGGCGGCTCTCGAGGCTGTGTGTGGCGTTGTGCGTGAGGTGCAACAACGCAAGGCGGCGGTCATATGGGTGCTCGGGCACCGCCTGCCCCCGTTTGCTCCTGATCTGGAGCTGAACGGCGTCACCGCAAGCTCAATACCGTTTGTGTTTGCTCCTCATCCGCTCGCCGCCGCGCAAGCAGCCGAACACTCCCTGCGCGGCAAAGCGTTCGAACTCGTGCTGGTGGACCTTGCCTGGCCGGGGGAAACCGCGCTCGAGCCCGGCCCCGCTGATCCCCGGCGGAGGAACGCCCGGAAGGCGAGCGCGCCGGAGCTCGGACTGCGTTCTATTGATGACGCGGTGCTCGGCCGGCTGCTGCGGCTATGCGAGGCGGCGCATGCAGCATTGCTTTTCATTACCGCCGCGCCGGGAGATCTTTCGGCGTCTTTGGTGTTTGCGCGTTTTACGACCGAACGGAAGAAACGCATCTGCGATTCGGCACGGTCCGGAACTCAGGCCGCAGTGCCGCCGAGTCGCGCCTATGAGTACATCGTAACGCTCTCCAAAACAAAGACCGGCCGTCCCGGCGAGGTATATCGCGAGGTGCTTCGTGGTCCGCACGGTATGCTGTAATCTCATCGGCTTTGCGGGGCAGGTTCTCGAGCAGCAGGTTCCTGAGTGGCGTGAGCATCCCTGCGCAGCGCTTGGCGGCTCGGGGCCCCAGGCAGTGGTAATCGGTTGCAACGCTGCAGCTGCGGACCTCGGCGTGCGGGCGGGGATGCGCTACACGAAGGTGTTGGAGTTCGCTCCGCAGGTGCATGCCGCGCCGGTATCGGAGACCGAGCTTCACCGTCAGCAGGAGCGGGTTGCCGGGGCGTTGTATGCACTCAGCGACGAAGTGCTGCGCAAACCCGACGAACCGGGAGTACTGTGGGTCAACGTTACGGGGTTTGCTCTTTTGTATGAGTCGGTGGAGGCATTCGTTGAGCAGATTAGACTGCAGATCAACAAGCTGGGCTTTCGGGTGCGAATCACGGCTGGGTGCACGCGTTTCGGGAGTTATCTTGCCGCCGTCTCCGACACGGCGGGAGCTTCGGTGGTCTTTCGCTCGGTTGCCGAGGAGCAGTGCGGCATCGCGGAGCTGCCGCTCGCTGTTGCGGTTGCGGCACAAAGACCGCGGGAGCGGCTCGCTCGCCTGGGCATCAAAACCTTCGGCGCCTTGCTTCGGCTGCCGCGCTCCGAGCTTCGCTCGCGATTAGGGAGTGAGGTCGAAATGATCTGCCGCATGGCGCGCGGTGAATGCGACCTGCCTGCAGAGAAGATTGTTCCGCCTGCCCCTCGGGTTGAGACACGGTACCCGGAGTATCCGGTTCGAAGCAGCGAACAGCTGCTGGGCGAAGCCCGTGAGCTGCTTGATCGGCAGCTGCAGCGCCTCCGACGAGGAGAATGCATCTCCTCGTTGAAACTGTATCTCCAGCTTGACGACGGCCACGAGGTCTGTGAACGCGTTGCACCGGCGCACCCTGTCGGGAGCTCCCGAATTCTGTTGCGGCTGCTGCGGTTACGGCTTGAAGCGCGTACGCTTGAACGGCCGGCTCATATGCTTCGTCTCGAGGTCACAGCCTCGCCTGTACCGGTTGGTCAAAAACAGCTGTTTGCCGAGCTTCCTCCCGAGCGTGATCTGCAACGGATCGAAGGGGTGCTTGCGGTTCTGCGGGCGCAACTGGGTGAGCACGCGGTGTGCTATCTCGAGCCGGCGGCACACCACCTGCCGGAACGACGTGTTCGGTTGCGGTACGGGCGTAGCGCCCGGGCGCGGGACAGCGAGCCGGAAAGCTCCATGAAGACCTCGGCGTGCGGCCAGATTGTGCGGCGGGCCTTTGTGCATCCGAGGCTGCTCTCGCGGGGAACCTCGCCCCCCGGCGTTCTGAGCGGACCGTATCTGTTGTCGTATGACTGGTGGCAGAGCCCTGCGCGGCGGTTGTACTACTACTGTCATCCCGACGACGCCGCCGACTGGGGTCGAGAGGCCGGGAGTCTCTTCGACAGGCTTGGGGGCCGCGAACAGCGCCCGCCCCTCCGGAGGCCGGAGCTCGCTCTATGGGTGTATTACGACCTCGACAGCAAATGCTGGATGCTGCAAGGCGTGGCGTGAGCACACAGCAGAGCGTGAGCACACAGCAGAGCAGAGCACAGCAGAGGGGTTATGAGCTACGTGCCGTTGTGGTGCAAGAGCAATTTCTCTTTTCTCGAAGGAGCATCGTCTCCTGAGGAGCTCATCGCGACCGCAGCGGAGCGCGGGCTTTCGGCTCTTGCTTTGACCGATCGTGATGGGCTCTATGGCGTGGTTAAAGCATATCGCGCCGCGAACGAGCACGGCGTCCGGCTGATACCGGGGGCGGAGATTACCCTCAGGGCCTCCGGCGCCCGCGTGCTGCTCTATCCCCAGGACCGTGACGGGTATGCAAACCTCTCGCGGCTGATCAGTCGCGGAAGACTACGGGCTCCCAAAGGAGCGAGCCGGCTTGCGATCGACGATGTATGCGAGCATGCCGGCGGTCTGTTGGCGGTGAGCCCGGATACCTGTAGCCGTTTCGAGCCGCACGAGCTCCTCGCCGACGATGAGGTCGAGCGGGTGAAGCATCTGTATGAAGCGTTTGGCGACCGGTTGTACCTCGGGATCGCCCGCTACCGGCTTCCGCACGACGAGGAGCGCTGCGCTGCACGGCTGCGCCTGGCGACTCGTATCGGCGTAGCGGCGTGCGTTGCGCCTGAGGCGCTGTATCACGACCGCAGAAGGCGGCGATTGCAGGATGCGGTCACCGCGATCCGGCTCAATATGCGGCTTGCGGAAGCCGGAGAGTCGCTGCGGCCGAACGCCGAGCATGTGCTGTTAAGTGCAGCCGAAGCGGCGCAGCGTTATCGGCATGAACCGGAAGCGCTTGCAGCCGGCGTGGAGCTCGCCGGGAGAGCCCGGTTCGGTCTGGGAGAGTTGCGCTACCGCTATCCCTCGGAACATCTACCGAACGGCTATACCAGCGCTGAGTGGCTTGCTGAACTTGCGTACCGTGGGGCGCGCAAGCGTTATCCTTCCGGGGTTCCGGCAGATGTTCGCGCGCAGCTGCGCCGCGAGCTTACGATCATCGAGGAGCTCGATTACCCCGGCTACTTTCTCACGATGTGGGAGATCGTCCGTTTCTGCAACTCGCAGGGGATCCTCTGCCAGGGGCGCGGCTCGGCGGCGAACTCGGCGGTGTGTTACTGTCTTGGGATCACCGCTGTAGACCCGGTGCGGATGCAATTGCTGTTCGAACGGTTTCTCTCGCGCGAGCGCGCCGAGCCCCCTGATATCGATCTCGACATCGAGCACCACCGTCGCGAAGAGGTGATTCAACACGTGTACTCCCGCTACGGGCGTGATCACGCGGCGATGGTCGCCAATCTTGTTCGCTATCGCCCGAAGTCGGCTGTTCGCGATCTCGGGAGAGTGCTCGGCATTGAAGCTGCGACGATTGAGCGGATCGTGCAGTTCCTCGGCTATCGGGCTGAGTCGATTGCGGGAGCGCTCGAGCAGGCAGGGTGCAACACTGAGCAGCCGGCGTTTCGGCATCTATCCGAGCTTGCGATGGAGTTACAGCATGCGCCGCGACACCTTTCGATACATCCCGGTGGTTTTCTGCTGGGTGCCGACCCCGTGAACACACTCGTGCCCATTGAAAACGCCACAATGCCGGAGCGGACGGTCATACAGTGGGACAAGGATGATGTCGATACGCTCGGGTTGTTTAAAGTTGACTTGCTCGGGCTCGGAGCACTTTCGCAGCTTCGCTACGGCTTTGAGCTCATCGGCCGCCATCTCGGGCACCGGCTTACGATGGCGCAGGTCCCGCTGGACGACCGGGAGGTCTTCAAGATGTTACAGCGCGCCGACACGGTCGGGGTGTTTCAGCTGGAAAGCCGTGCGCAGATGGCGATGCTTCCACGGCTGCGTCCGCAGCGGTTCTATGATCTGGTGATCGAGATCAGCATCGTGCGTCCGGGGCCGATCACGGGAGGGATGGTGCACCCTTATTTGCGCCGCCGCCGCGGCGAGGAGCCGGTAGTCTATCCTCACGAAAGTCTACGTCCGGTTTTGGAGAAAACACTCGGTGTGCCGATCTTTCAGGAGCAGGTGATGAAGCTTGCCGTACTTGCCGCCGACTACACGCCCGGTGAGGCTGATCAACTTCGGCGTGACATGGCCGCCTGGCGACACCAGGGACGGATCGAGCGACACCATGACCGTTTTGTGGACCGTATGGTTTTAAAAGGAATCGCGCGGCAGTTCGCCGAGCAGGTCTTCGAACAGATTCGCGGGTTCGGAGAATACGGCTTTCCGGAGAGCCACGCCGCAAGTTTTGCTCTGATCGCCTACTGCACCGCGTATCTTCGGCGCCACTACCCCGCGGTATTCGTCTGCGCGTTACTGAACGCCTACCCGATGGGGTTCTATCATCCGGCGACAGTCATTGAAGATGCGCGTCGCCGTGGGGTTGAGGTGCGCCCGGTGTGTGCGTGGGTGAGCGCGTGGGAGTGTACCCTCGAAACCTGTGTTCCGAACCGCACCGAGCCGGACGCCGCGTTTGCGATTCGGATCGGTCTGCGTTATGTGAAGGGGCTCGGTGAGGCTGACCTGCAAGCGCTGCGTAAGGCTCGTGCGCGGTATGCTCGAGCCCGTGATGCGGCCGATGAGCTTCCCGATCTCGATACCTTTCTCGAGTATGCCGGATTGTCGGCGGATGCACGGACCGCATTGGCCGAGGCCGGGGCGTTCTCCCGGTTCCGGCTCGGGCGGAGGGAAGCGTTGTGGCGTAGTTATGATGAGCGCAACCACACCGAGGCGTCGCACCCCGCGACCTCGCCTCCGCCCTCGCCCGAGACCGAAGGGCACCGAGGGAGCGTGCGGGATGCAGTGACCGCCACACTGCTGGCATACGAACCGGAACAACCGTTGTTCGAACGGTTGTCGCGATTCGAGGAAATTGGTTGGGACTACAGCAGCACCGGACACAGTACCGGCGGGCATCCTATCGAGCGATACCGGCAGGTGTTGCAGGAGGCCGGCTTCCCCGATTCGCAACGCATACGGTCACAGACGAAACAGAGGTCACAGACGAAACAGAGGCGCGTGCGCTATGCCGGGATGGTGATCTGTCGTCAACAACCGGCTACCGCCGGCGGTACGGTTTTCATGACGATGGAGGACGAGTACGGGTTCGTGAACCTCATCTTTCGCAAGCCGGTGTTCCGGAAGTACAAAGCGCTCATCCTGACCCATGCGTTCTTTGCAGTTGAAGGGCGGCTGCAGGCGCAGGACGGCGTCGTACATATTCTCGTTGAACGCTGTTTTGAGCCGCCGGCTGCGCCTGCCTCTCGGCCGCATTCCGAAACAATGCCCAGGAGTCGCGACTTCTGTTGAACACGACTCGTGAACACGACCCGGCCGGCTGGACTAATGGACACGGCTGTAGAGCGACGCGCGCACCCGCTGTGTCGCGGTAACCATATTCTCCAACGCCGGGCGCACTTCTTCCCAGCGGCGAGTTTTCAATCCACAATCGGGGTTCACCCATGTCTTCTCCGGCGAGAGGACTGTAATAGCTTTTACGATCAGCTCCTCGATTTCTTCCGCCGAAGGCACGAGCGGGGAGTGAATGTCGTACACGCCGGGGCCGATCTGATTGGGGTACTCGAACTCCTTAAAGACTTCAAGCAGTTCCATCTTACTGCGAGAGGCCTCAATCGAGATCACGTCCGCATCAAGCGCCGCGATCGACTCGATGATCTCGTTGAACTCCGAGTAGCACATGTGGGTGTGAATCTGCGTCTCATCCGCTACGCCGCAGGTGGCTAGCCGGAACGCATCCACAGCCCATTGCAGATACTCCCGCCGACCGGTCTGAGTGAGCGGCAGGCCTTCACGCAGGGCCGGCTCATCGACCTGGACTACGCCGATCCCCGCCTGCTCGAGGTCGGCGACCTCATCGCGCAGCACCAGGGCGATCTGCCTGCAGGTTTCGCTCCGGGGCTGATCGTCGCGAACAAACGACCACTGCAACATCGTAACCGGCCCGGTAAGCATACCCTTGACGGGACGCTCGGTGAGTGACTGCGCATAGGTGATCCAGTCGACCGACATCGGCGCGTGGCGCTCCACGTCGCCGTAGATCACCGGCGGCTTGACGCATCGCGAGCCGTAGCTTTGCACCCAACCGTGCTCGGTCTGCAGAAAACCGTCGAGTTGCTCGCCGAAGTATTCCACCATGTCGTTACGTTCCGGCTCACCATGCACCAGCACATCGAGGCCGACCTGCTCCTGAAACCGAATCGTCTCAGCCACGCACTCGCGTTGAAAGGCACGATAGTCGCTCTCGCTGACCTCACCGCGCCGGTAGGCTGCTCGAGTCTTGCGAATCTCCCGCGTCTGCGGGAACGACCCGATCGTTGTGGTCGGAAGAACCGGGAGTTCGAAGCGCGAGCGCTGAGCTTCGCTGCGGACGGCAAACGGGCTACGGCGATGAAGCATATCCTCGTTCACTGCCTCCAGTCGATCCCTGACTGCCGATTTGTGAAGCCGGTTGGAGGTCCAGCGCCGTTGCATGCTCGCGCGGTTTGCCCCGAGCCGCTCGTCGACCGCCGCGCCCGGTTCGTTGAGTGCTTCGGCGATCGTGGCGACCTCGGCGAGCTTCTGTTTGGCATACGCCATCCAGTCACGTATCTCCGGGTCCAACCCGGTTTCGAGATCGAGGTCGACCGGCGTGTGCAACAAGGAACAGGATGGAGCGACCATCACGCGATCGCTGCCCAGTTTTCCGGCGGTATAGCGAGCCACCTCAACGGCCGCGTTCAGATCGGACTTCCAGATGTTGCGCCCGTCTACCAGACCAAGTGACAGGATCTTGTCGTCCGGAACTTGGGCCAACGACGTCTCCAGCTGCTCGGGGGCTCGGACGAGATCGAGATGGAGCGCGCTGACCGGCAGGCGCAACGCAGTCTCGAGGTTGTCGCCCAATGCCCCGAAATAGGTGGCGAGAAACAGATTCGGCATGCCGGCTTCTGCGGCGAGCTCCCCGTACACCTCCCGGTACAGCCTGCGGGTTTGGGTGTCGAGGTCGAGAACGAGCGCCGGTTCATCCATTTGAACCCAGGTGGCGCCTTCGGCGGCCAGTTGAGCGAGTATATCTCGATATACTTCGGTGAGCGATACAGCAAGGCTCCGCTTGACCCGGTTAGCCTCATCGCCGCCGATGACTTCGGGGATGCCCGCTTCAGACTGCGCCTGCGGCGGTTGCCCCGATGGGGCTACAATCTTAGACAACACCAGTAGACTGACCGGACCAAGCAGGACCGGCCGGGCTGGGTGGCCCGCCGCGGTTGCGGCGCGCAGCGAACGCAGTACGCTCGCCGTCCGCGGGCGAAACTGCGTTTCTGCAGTCAGCTCGGGTACGATGTAGTGGTAGTTGGTGTCGAACCACTTCGTCATCTCCATCGCCACTTGCGACGAAAAACCGCGTGCCATCGCGAACATCAGCGGCAGGTCGTGTTCCGGTTCGCCCTGGTCATCGACTGTCAGTCCGGCTTCGGCAAAGCGCGGAGGAATCGCGCCCACCATCAAGGCCGTGTCGAGCACGTGGTCGTAGCAACTGAAGTCGTTACAGGGAATTGAGTGAAGCCCGGCGTCCCGCTGAAGCTGCCAGGAGTTCTGCTGGAGATTGTCGGCTTCGGTGATGAGCTGAGCGAGGGAATCGGTGCCGTTCCAGTAACGTTCCAACGCCTTTTTCAGCTCGCGCCGGGCTCCAATGCGGGGGAACCCTAAATTGGTGGCAAGAGTCATTGCGCACCTCCTGTGTGTGGTGATTCACCCGCGGCGCTACATCATAAGGTAAGTGTATTGCTCGGATTTAGCAAGGGGGTGTGGGGGAAAAGAACGCGGGCGCCGGCCTGTGCCGCAGGTGCGGCGGAGCGTTGCGGGAGTTAACGCTGTTGTTCGCCGTCGAGCAGCAGTGCGACCTGGTCGATCGCCCAGATGATGCGATTGATCTCCTCGTCGCTGTACTGCTTGAGCCCGTCTATCAAACGGTCGCTGACCGGCGGGGGGGTGTTCTGCAGAAACTCCACCCCTTTTTCGGTGATCACGATGTGAATCTGACGGCGGTCCAAGCTGGTGCGCGTGCGCTGCACCAATCCCTGCCGCTCGAGGCGATCGACGATGCCGGTGACGGTGCTGTTGTTCAGCGCCACGATCTTCGTCAGCGCGCTGAACGATATCGGCCCGTGCTCATAGATCTCGCGCAGGCAAATGATCTGCGGAACCGTGATATGGTACTTTTCCTGGAGATATTTGGAGTGTTTGTTGATCGCGTGCGCAATCTGCCTCAGCCGCTTGGTGATGTGGATAAAGACCGGCTCCACCAGCTGCTGATCCGTATCGTTACTACCTTTTACCATCGCCCGGCCACATTGCCACTCCTTTTGTCACGAAGCTTCATGTCCAAAAAGAGGCGGCACGCGAACACATCGTTAGTATTTCACCTCGTGATATTTGTACACCCCTCCAGCCGTGTGTGTCAACAAGGCCGATAATTGCAGTTGAAAAGTTCTACAGTTCTCTAAGTTTTTCGGGATTAGCCCTTGACGTACCGGTACGCCCCTGTGATAGTTTATACCGGAATGATTGGAGCACGAAATATTTTTATCAGGAAGTTTGGATTAGATACTAATAGCTTCAAAGGAGTATCGATATGGCAAGCACGAACAACTATCTCTTTACATCTGAGTCGGTGAGCGAAGGCCACCCCGACAAGCTGGCAGATCAGGTATCGGATGCGGTGCTGGACGCCTGCCTGGCGGAAGACCGTGACTCACGAGTGGCATGCGAAACATTCACAACTACCGGAATGGTCATGGTAGGCGGGGAGATCACGACCGAGGCAAATCTCGATATTCAGGAAATAGCGCGCGAAGTGGCGCGCGATATCGGATATACCGACCCCGCGTACGGGCTCGACGCCGACAGCATGAGCGTCATGAACACGCTGCACGCGCAGAGCCCGGACATCTCGCAGGGCGTGAGCGACGGTGAAGGCTTATACGAGGAACAGGGAGCCGGCGATCAGGGCATGATGTTCGGTTACGCGACTACCGAAACCCCGGAGCTGATGCCGGCGCCGATCATGTTGTCGCACCAGATTCTGCAGCATGCGGCGAAGATCCGCAAAAACGGCTCGATTCCGTGGTTGCGCCCGGACTCCAAGAGCCAGGTCACGATCGAGTATGAAGATCACCGTCCGAAGCGCATCGACAGCGTGGTCGTCAGCCATCAGCACGACGATGAGGTCTCGTACGAGGAGATCAAGCGCACCGTTATCGATCAGATCATCGCGCCTGTTCTCGATCGTACGGGTCTCCTCGACGAGAAGACGAGGTATTACGTCAATCCGACCGGGCGGTTCGTGGTCGGCGGTCCGCACGGTGACAGCGGACTGACCGGGCGCAAGATCATCGTCGACACCTACGGCGGCATGGGCCGGCACGGTGGAGGCGCCTTTTCGGGTAAGGACCCGAGCAAAGTAGACCGCTCGGCAGCTTACATGGCTCGTTACGTCGCCAAAAACCTCGTCGCCGCCGGCGTTGCTCCGCGCGCGGAGGTCGCCCTTGCGTATGCAATCGGTGTGCCGTTCCCGGTCTCGGTGCGAGTAGATACTTTCGGCACCTCAAAGATTCCTGAGGCAAAGATTGCCGAAGCTGTGCGGAAGGTTTTCGATCTGAGGCCGGCCGGGATTGTCGAGACGCTGCAGCTGAAGCGCCCGATTTTCCGTGAAACCTCGACCTATGGACACTTCGGTCGCAGTGCGCCAACCTTCACCTGGGAGCGAACAGACAAGGTTGATGAGATCGCACAGATCTTAGGAACCAAACCGTTGGCCCTGGAGGAGATTGCATGGGCGAAAAAGTAGCGGTATACGGGATCGGTAATCCGCTCATCGACGTCACGGCGCACGCCGAGGACAGCGAACTAAACGAGCTCGGATTGAAGAAGGGAACGATGCAGCTGATCGATACAGCGCGCGGGAACGAGATCCTTGCTCACATCGATGATCGAGAAAAGACCTATTCCTGTGGAGGTGCGTGTCCGAACACCATGATAACACTTGCGGCGCTCGGTGTTCGGAGCGCCCTCGCGGGGATGGTTGGAGACGATGAGCTCGGCGAGATCTATAACGACCGCTTGAAAGACGAGGGCGTTGTTTCACACCTCGCCGTGCATCCCGGCGGCACCGGCAGCTGCATTGTGCTGGTGACCCCGGATTACGAACGTACGATGAGCACCCGACTGGGTGTCTGTCAGGAGTTCTCGGCCGAGAACGTCGACCACGACAGTATTCGCGCGGCCGAGTACTTCTATTTCACCGGCTATATGTGGGATACCGCTCCGCAGAAGGCCGCTCTAAACGCAGCGATTGAGTCTGCGCGCGCCGCGGGCACTACGGTAGTGTTCGATGTTGCCGACCCGTTTGCGGTCGACCGACACCGCGACGACTTTCTCGCATTGTTGTCCGGAAGAGTCGATGTGGTGCTTGCCAATCGCGATGAGGCGCATCTGCTGCTGGGGTATGACGACCCGCGGCGTGCCGCCGTTGATATAGCCAAGCGCTGCAGAATAGCGGCGGTTAAGAACGGTGCGCAGGGATCGTTCATTGCCTCGTCAGCGGGTGACTGCATTGAGATCGGCACCTACCCCGTGGATACCGTCGACAGCAACGGCGCCGGCGACAACTACTCCGCCGGGTTCCTGTACGGAATGGTACAGGGTCACTCCCTGGCCGATTCCGCTCGTATTGCCGCCTATGTAGCGGCGCAGATCGTTCGGCGCATCGGTGCGCAGTTCGATGAACAGGGCGCGCGTGAGCTGCGCAGCGCCGTTGAGCACGGGGTCTGGCGTGAAATAAGTGAAGCAAGCAATAAGGAGAGCGTATGAGTACAGCAGTGAAGACCAACGAGAAACTGGAACACAAGGTAAAAGACCTGACGCTGGCCGAGTGGGGCCGGAAGGAAATCGAGATAGCTGAGAAGGAAATGCCCGGGCTGATCGCGACTCGCGAGAAGTATGCCGGGGAGAAGCCGCTTGCCGGTGTCCGTATCACTGGTAGCCTCCATATGACGATTCAGACCGCGGTGTTGATCGAAACGCTGGTGGATCTGGGTGCCGACGTTCGCTGGGCAAGCTGCAACATTTTTTCGACGCAGGATCATGCCGCTGCGGCGGCAGTGGTCGGCAGACCTGAGAACGGCGGCACCCCCGAAAACCCGAATGGGGTTCCGGTGTTCGCCTGGAAGGGTGAGACGCTCGAGGAGTACTGGTGGTGTACCAAGCAGGCGCTAACCTGGCCCGACGGCTCGGGACCGCATCAGATCGTGGATGACGGCGGTGACGCTACATTGCTGGTTCATCGCGGGTATCAGGCCGAAGACGATCCTTCGATGCTGGATGAACCCACCACGAACCGCGAGCTGCAGATTGTGAACGCGCTGTTGAAAGACATTCAGAAGGAGAATCCGCGGTTCTGGCACGAGGTAGTGCCCCATATCCGCGGGGTGAGCGAAGAGACAACGACCGGCGTCCATCGCCTGTATCAGATGCAGGAAAGCGGCGAGCTGTTGTTCTCCGCGATAAACGTGAACGACTCGGTGACGAAGAGCAAGTTCGACAATATCTACGGATGTCGCGAGAGTCTGGTGGACGGGATCAAGCGCGCCACCGACGTGATGATCGCCGGTAAGACCGCGCTCGTGGCCGGCTTCGGGGACGTAGGGAAAGGCTCGGCAGAAGCGTTGGCGGCGCTCAAGGCGCGCGTTCTGATATCGGAAATTGACCCGATCTGTGCGCTGCAGGCGACGATGGCCGGCTACAGCGTCGTCACCGTAGAGGACGCCCTGCCGATTGCCGACATCTACGTGACCGCCACCGGCAACAAAGACGTCATAACCGCAGAGCATATGGCACGGATGAAGGACCAGGCGATCGTCTGTAACATCGGGCACTTCGACAACGAGATCCAGGTCGATGAGCTCGAGAAATACCCCGGGGTCAAGAAAGAGAATATCAAGCCCCAGGTCGACCAATACACCTTTCCCGACGGCCATCGGGTCTTCCTGCTCGCCGAGGGGCGCCTGGTGAACCTCGGTTGCGCGACCGGACACCCCAGCTTCGTCATGTCCAACAGTTTTGCCAACCAGACGCTCGCGCAGATCGATCTCAAGGAGAACGATCGTGCTACCGGTGTGTATCGCTTGCCGAAGGAGCTCGATGAAGAGGTGGCGCGGCTGCATCTGGAGAAGATCGGGGCGCGTCTAACCGCGTTATCGCAGGAGCAGGCTGAGTATATCGGTGTGGATCGCACCGGTCCGTTCAAGCCTGAACACTATCGCTACTAGAAGCGAGGAGGAAAAAGAGCCAATGTCGACCACACCGACGAAGCAGGAACAGGATTTTGGAAGCAACCCCATAGAGGTGCGCGAAAGCGACCATTACCAGCAGGAGTACATCGAGGGGTTTGTTGATAAATGGGACGACCTGATCGACTGGGATGCACGCGCGCAGAGTGAGGGCGACTTCTTTCTGCGCGTACTCGCCGAGCACGGCGCCGAGCGCGTACTCGACGTGGCGACCGGCACGGGATTTCATTCGGTTCGGCTGATAGAGGCCGGGTTCGACGTCACCAGCGCCGACGGGAGCCAGGAGATGCTCACCAAGGCCTTTGAGAACGGGCGCAAGCGGGGGCATCTGATCCGCACAGTGCACGCCGACTGGCGCTGGGCCAACAAGGACATCAAGGATACCTATGACGCGATCGTCTGTCTGGGGAACAGCTTCACGCATCTGTTCGAGGAGCGTGACCGGCGTAAGGCGCTTGCCGAGTTCTACGCGCTGCTGAAGCACGACGGGATCCTGATCCTCGATCAGCGCAACTACGATTCTATTCTGGACAACGGGTTCTCATCGAAGCACACCTACTATTACTGCGGCGAGAACGTATCGGCAGAACCGGATTATGTCGACGAAGGTCTTGCACGCTTTAAGTACTCGTTTCCGGACAAGTCAACGTACTATTTGAACATGTACCCGTTGCGCAAAGACTATGTTCGACGGTTGATGAGCGAGGTGGCGTTTCAACGTATCGACACCTACGGTGACTTCAAAGAGACCTATCAGGTTGACGATCCTGACTTTTTTATCCATGTCGCCAGCAAGGAGTATCTCGCAGACGACAAGGAGGAATACCATGGCTAAGACTTATAACGAAGCGGCAACCGCGACCGCACAGAGCTACTATAACTCGACCGACGCGGACAATTTCTATTTCACGATCTGGGGGGGCGAGGATATCCATATCGGCCTTTACCGATCTACAAGCGACGCGATCGCCGACGCGAGCCGGCGCACGGTACAACGGATGGCCGATTTCGCCAACCTCAATGCCGAATCAAAGGTGTTGGACCTGGGTGCCGGATACGGTGGGGCTGCTCGTTACCTCGCGTCTACCTACGGTTGTTCGGTGGTGGCGCTCAACCTCAGTGAGGTCGAGAACGACCGTGACCGGCAGAAGAATCGCGAAGCCGGCCTGGATGACCGCATCGAAGTCGTTGATGCTACCTTTGAGGATGTGCCCTACGACGACAATACCTTCGACGTTATCTGGTCACAGGACGCGTTTTTGCACAGCGGGCAGCGCGAGCTGGTACTGAAGGAAGCTGCGCGGGTGCTCAAGCAGGGTGGACAGATGGTGTTCACCGACCCGATGCGAGCCGACGACTGTCCGACGGACGTGCTGGGTCCGATACTGGCGCGGCTGCAGCTGGAAGATCTCGCATCGCCGGGCTTCTATCGCGAGCAGCTTGCCAAGCTCGGGTTCGACGAGGTGCGTTTCGAGGACCATACCGAACAGCTTGCAAATCATTATCAACGGGTGCATGATGAAACTGTGGCCCGGGATGCCGAACTGTCGAAAGTGGTCAGCCGTGATTATCTTGAACGCATGAAGACCGGGCTGAAGCACTGGGTTTCCGGTGGCCGCAACGGCCACCTCGTGTGGGGCATTTTCGTGTTCCGCAAGCGCGCGTAGTCCCTACGTGCGCGCCGGCCGTTCCGGCCATGGAGAAGTGC
>PUNW01000243.1 GCA_003552665.1 Spirochaetaceae bacterium
GGCCGCCGCGCTCTCCCAAACCGTGAACGCCGAACGCCTCGGCAACCACCCGGTAGCGCTCACGCAGGGTGAGATCGAGCAGGTGTACCGCGCGGTCATAGACCGGCACGCGCCGGCCGCCGAACCGGGAGAGAGCGGTTTGGAAGCATAGCGGTGGATCAAAAGAAGTTACAGAAGATCAGAAAGGCTGCCCGCGAGGCGACAAAGAGTGGTGACCGGCAAGCGGCGGTAGCAGCCTGGCGGCGGGTGCTGGAGCAAGCGGGCGATGAGGCCGCCGCGGCCGATTATCAGGGGCTTGCACGGGCGCTTCACAAAAGCGGCGAGGCAGGCGCCGCGCGCGAGCTGCTGCAGGAGGCACTCGCGCGCTTCCCGAGCGGCAACCCAGCGGCCGATCTGCAGGTGAGCCTGGCTGAGCTTCATGCGGCTGAGAAAGACTGGGTCCCCGCGGCAAGGGAGCAGGCCCGCGCACTAGAGCTCCGCGAGCGGCTTGAGGTTGCCGATTACGTCCGCCGAATTGAGTACCTAAAGCACGGCGGGCAAGAGCCCGAAGCACAGCAGGCGCTTGCAGCCCTGCGCGCGCAGCTCACCGGCGGCGAAGCTCCCGAAGATCCAGGCGAGAGGCCCGCCGACGAGGCCGCCGTCTGCCCGGCCGAGACCGCCGCTCAGCCTCATGCGGTACGGCATGACGCCGAGCTCCGCCTGCAGGCGCTCGGAATCAACTGGGCCGGCAGGCGCGTGCTGCAGTTCGGCTGCGGGGCCGGCGAGCTCCTATTTCCAGTAGCGCAGACGGCCGAATGGGCCGTAGGGCTTGATGCCGACCCGCAGGCGGTGAACCGCGCAAACATGCGCCGCGCGCGTGAGCGCTGCGAGCGGCTGGATTTCTACGTGTTTGACCCTGAGCGCGAGCCGCTCTCCCGCGTTGGCGAGTTCTTCCGTTCGGGGCTTCCCGACCTCGTGCTGATTACGCTATGCTCGGATAGTACCAAGCACTGGAAGCCGGTGGTGCTGTGGGCCCGGGCGCTTTCGCCGTACCTGGTGTACGCGGCAAGTACGCTCGGCAAGCGCCAAAAGCAGGAGCGTGAGTATCTGCGCGGGCTCTACCCGGCGGTAGAGACGGTATGGGACCGCTCGGCCGACCCGGAGCACGACAGGCGGCGGAAGCTGTTCGTCTGCAGCGCCGACGCGTGAGCGGCGAATAGCGCCGTAGCGCGCCGACCGGGCCGTGGCCCGGCACGGCCCGAGGTACCGTGCACCGCAGCCGGCCGCACCGCAGAGCCCGTGCCTTAGCGAGCAATACCCATGACAACAACCGTAAACCAATACTTGCATGAGCTCTGGAAGCGTAAGGATCTGCTCATCTACCAGGTGAGCTCAGGGCTCAAGGCGCAGCACCGCAACACGTTTCTCGGCTACCTGTGGTGGCTGCTCGACCCACTCCTGTTTTTCCTGATGTACTACTTCCTGCGCATCGTGTTGATGGGGCGCGCGGGTGAGAATATCGTGCCGTTTCTTGCGATCGGCCTGATTGTGTTTAGAAACTTCTCATCCTCGCTGACCGGTTCGGCGGGCTCTATTACGGGACAGGCGGGGCTCATCACGCAGGTATACCTGCCGAAGGCCATGTTTCCGCTGAGCGTGGTGCTCACGCAGCTGGTGAACTTCGGCTTCGGGCTTGTGATCATCGCGGCGGTGCTGGTGGCCACCGGGCTCATTCCAGGGCCGGAGCTCGTCTGGCTGCCGCTTGTGATTCTCACGCAGACGCTGTTTCACCTGGCAATTGGGCTGTTTATGGCCTACGCCTGCGCCTTTGTGCGCGACCTTGAGAACCTTCTGCGTTACGTAACGCGCGTGATGCGCTATACCTCACCGGTGATCTGGGAGGTGGACCGCCTGCCGGACAGCTTTCAGTGGGTGGTGGCGATCAACCCGTTTGCGTGGCTCCTGAACGCCTACCGCGATGTGCTGATGTACGGCTCACTTCCGAGCTTTCCGCATCTGTTCGCCTTGCTCGGCGGTTCGGCTGTGGTCAGCACGGCCCTGGTGGTGTTCTACAGCTACAACGAGCACCGCATCATCAAGGCGCTGTAGTATGGCCGACACCGCGGCGGGTTCATGAGGCGGGTTGCATGCGATGCAGGAATACCGATTTCAGTGGGATTATCGCAAGGCGAAATCCAACAAGAGAAAGCACGGGATTTCATTCGAGCTGGCCTGCACCGTGCTCCGCGATCCTTACGCGCTTTCTATTTTCGATGAACAGCATAGCGTAGAAGAGGACAGGTGGATTACAATGGGTATAGCTGCAACGGGAGCGCTGCTTGTGGTAAACCACACCTTCGAGCGTGCAAGTGATTCGGTGTGCGTTGTGAGGATCATATCGTCGCGGAAAGCGACGGCCAAAGAAACGTCGCAGTATAGGGATAGTACAATATGAAAAGAGAATACGACTTCGGCAAAGGGGAGCGCGGCAAGTTCTACGCTTCTGACGCGCAGTTTCGCATACCAGTATACTTGGAACCGTCGGTTCAGGCATTTGTGGAGGAACTGGCGACACGGCGTGGTACCGATCTCTCGTCGGTCGTGAACGATCTCCTGAAGTCCGATCAGAAGATAGCGGAGTACGTACGAAAATAGCGGCATCGTAAGGTACCTGGGAGAGCGCCTCATCGAGCACGCAACACAACATAATCACACAGCATTCAACCCGAAAGGCCCTGAGACAGCCGCGATCCACGATGCCCACGACGCGTCCGAGGCCCCAGAGACCTCTAAGCTCTCCGAGGGCGTCTCCGAACCCCCGGAGGCTCCCGAGTCGGCCGAGCCCCACGACACCGCCTCGTCCCCCGGCTCTGGTGCACCCGCTACCGAAGTAATCCGCGCCGAAGACCTCGGCGTATGGTTCAAGACCGGCATGAAGCGCGAGGACTCGCGCTCGCTTGTGCTGCAGCTGCTTACCGGCAAGGCGCGCCAGAACGGCGAGTTTCACGCGCTCAAAGGCGTGAGCTTCAACGGGCGCCACGGGGAGGTGCTCGGCGTAATCGGCTCAAACGGTGCCGGCAAGACCACGCTCTGCAGTGTTATCGCGCGCGTGCTGCGCGCCGATTACGGCAGCGTCAGCGTGAACGGCGAGGTCTCGGCGCTCCTCAGCATGGGCACCGGTTTCAAGAATGAGCTCACCGGGCGCGAGAACGTGCTTCTCAACGGGCTCATCCTCGGCTTTCCGCGCCGGCAAATAGAAGCGCTTCTGCCGGAGGTGATTGAGTTCGCCGATATCGGCGAGTTCGCGGACGCCCCGGTGAA
>PUNW01000331.1 GCA_003552665.1 Spirochaetaceae bacterium
ACCCGGCTTCGCCGAGCGCCTCAATCACGGTTGCGCGCGTGACGCCGCTCAGTACCTGCTCGGCCGGCGGCGTGTAAAGCCCGGTGCCGTTGGTATAGAAGAGGTTGGTGCGGGTGCCTTCGGTCAGGAAGCCGTCGCGGTTGAGGAGCAGGGCGTCGTAGGCGCCGGCGGCGCGGGCACGGCGAAACGCTACGGTACTTGTGAGCATGCTCAGGCTCTTGGCTTGCGGATACGGGCGCTCGGCAGCCACGGTAATCACCCCGACACCCTCACGATAGCTCTTGCGCGGTGGGAAATAGGGCGAGAGCGCCATGATAAACAGCTTGGCGTCGGCGGCAGTGTCGCCGCCGATCAGCAGGAGCTTGATATTGGCGTTATCAAGCTCGTTGGCGCGGCACAGCTCGCGGAGCGCTGTGAGCAGAAGCTCGCGGCTGAGCTCGTGCGGGAGCTCTATGATTCGTGCCGACTCCAACAGGCGCGCGACGTGCCGTTCCGGAAAGTAGAGCAGCCCGGCGCGCACCTTCATCGTCTCGTAGACGCCGAAGCCGTAGGCGAACTGGATGTCGTCAGCCGGAACAACCGCTTCCGCCACCGGGCGCAGCTCACGGTCACGCCAGAAGTATGGTCCAATCATGCAGCATAGCCCTCGATGTTGGGTCTCCGGTTAGCGCTTGCCGGCCCGAGATTACGGCTTACACGCCGCTAAGCGCACCACCGCGCCGAGCCCTTTATGGCCGCGGCCCTCGCGCAGCTTGTACTCGGTTTCTTCCAAAACGTCAATCTTCCAGCCTGCGAAGGCTTCGCGAAGCTCATCGGCGGTGACCATCGCCTCAGGCTGCGGCGGACCGCCGCTGCGGAAGCCCCCGGTGCGCTGTTCAGGCCGGAACCACTCGCCGAGGACCCATCCGCCGCTGCGCACCGCTTCGCGGAGGAGTGCGTAGTAGTGCCGGCGGCTGTCCGGCGGCCCGTGCAGAAACGCGGTAATCGCGGCATCGTAGCGCAGTACCGGCCGAAACGTGAGCAGGTCAGCCTCGATCAGCTCGGGGTGGCCGCGTTTCTTGAGCGCAAGCGCCCGGGCCTTGCGCAGCGCCTCGGCCGAGAAGTCTACCCCGGTGACCTGATACCCGCGGGCGGCGAAATAGGCCGCATTGCGCCCCTCGCCGCATCCGATCTCGAGCACGCGCCCGCCTTCCGGCAGGTAGCGCTCGAGGCGCGTGAGAAACACGTTCGGCTTGGTGCCGTAGAAGTAGCTCCCGGCGGAATATCGCTCGTCCCAGAACTCAGCGGTGCTCATATGCGGTCGGTCAAGTCCTCCGTCCCCCGCTTTGCCGGCCCTTTCCAGGGCGACTTCGAAGGAGGCATTTGCAGCCTATCACAAAAAAGCCCGCCTGAAACCAGGCGGGCAAGGTCAAGGCTCACTGCAACTGGCGCCGTTTCGCCGGTCACAGTGACGGGATGGGGCCGCGATGAATAAACTCACGCGGCACCGAAGTACCCGTTAGGATACCATACATCCGCAATTAAAACGATAGGTAGTTTCGAATCTGCAGCGAAAAAACGTGCGATGCGCCGACTCGCCGACCCGCCACCGGGATGCTGTAGGTAGCTACGAACTCAGTAGGCACCGGCCAGGTCCGAGCAAACAGCTTCATCGTCGGACCGACCGTTAGTAACGAGGAGGGACCTTCGTCACCCCAGGCGTTGTCGATTGCTGCAGCAGCATCGGGTGCTGGTCCTTCGTACTTCGCGACCATATCGGCGGCAATATCGCTCAATTTGTCCCCGCCGAGGGTGATTTCGGGCAGATAGTCGATATTGATCGGCAAGCTGGCGCCAAAAAGGAGTCCTTCGCCGAGCATTGTTTCGAAATGCGGCTCGATCTCGAACTGAATGTCCCAGCCGTACCCGAACTCGTCGGTGTCATAATCTTCGTCTAGATCGTTGAGAAGCTCCGCAATCAAATGGTACGGGAGGTTGGGGGCTCTGGCATCGCGAAGATACACCCCAGCCTCGCTAAAGAAGTTGATGAACCAGTTCTCGTTGAAGATGTAATCGTAGTATACGCGCGCGCCGACCCCGAATGCGTTGGTATCCGGCCCACGCTGAGGGGTGGCGAATACGTAGGGATCGTCTAATTCGACATCTTGGGAGGACACCGCTCCATCATACTGCCCATCCCAGTCCGGGTAGCCGAGCGGGAACTTCAGGCCGGGCGCAAAGGCAAAACGCATGTCGGAGCGGCGGACAGGTGCGTTCTCGCCGATAATCTGCACTTTGGCCCCGGCAAACATGTCAAAGAAGCGGTGCAGGACGGCGTCTACGTCGGCGTCATCGAAAAGCGGATTACCGACGTCCGGATCAACGCTCGACCAGGCGGTCCAGCCGGGGGCCCACTGGACGGCGGCCGTGATCCAATCGGTGACCCCATACTCGAGCGCAATGCCGAGGTTGAAGAACTTCGTTTCCGTGGCACTGCTGCGGTCCATCTCGAAGTCCGTTCCAAACTGGTTGTTGCTGACGATGAACGCCGGAACCACCGTGGTGCGGAGGATGCCCGCGGGAAGGACCTTGGCATCGTCCGCGAACGCCGGGACGGCGAAGGTAATGAGCACTAACGCTAAAACAATTCTGCGCATGAGATACCTCTTTCGTCTAGTTATGTAACGTCCGGACTGTGGACGTAGCAATTCAGTATATACGAATTTTGGCAGTTGACAAGAGGAGAATGGAAATTCCGGCTTCTCAGGATGTTTTTGACGCTTTTAGAGTTTAAAGATTCTCTGACACAGAGTGTTGCATTTTCACGCCAGGAACGCCACTGCAGTGGGCACCGCTTCGGCGGGCGCACTGGAGCTCAGTAGGGACCCTGGCCTACCCGCGCGAACCGGCGATTCTGCACGCAGCGTCCGTGGCCGCGCCGCGGCTCACGCGCGACGGGGCGGTCGTACGCCCCGCGCGCCCGGCGCGGCGGTCAGCGTAGCATGCGAGGTCAGGTCGCCCCGCGCCTGCTGCCGGCGGCGATCACACGCCCCCGCCACCCGATGCTGCGCGCCGCGCGCCTGCTCCCGCCGGCGGGCAGGCCCCCGCCCCCCCCCGACGCAACCCGCCGGCTCCCGGCGGCGAGCACTCGCGCTGCCTGGCGGCGCGCAACGCGGCGATCAGGTGCGGTAGGCCATGGCGCGGGTCTTTTCGTAACCGAAGGATTCGTCGCGTTTGAAGCTTCCGGGTTCGAGGGTGACCCCGAAGAGCTCGGCGGCATGCTTCTCGACCGCGGCGCGGAATGTTTCCATACTC
>PUNW01000337.1 GCA_003552665.1 Spirochaetaceae bacterium
AGCTCGGACGCCTTCAGCTCCACCAAAGAGGAGCCCAAGCCGTCGACTACAGGCTCGATCTCACGCCGGAGCTCATGCTCAATTCTACTCATAACGCCACCGCTCTTGCAAGGCCCGTCGTGTTCGCATTGTTCAGGTTGGAGCACTGGAGCAAAAAAAAGGAGTCTGTTCCGTGAACGACTCCCTCCGACGGGTACAGGTCTGAGTGTCAGCTTAATGTACCAATTTACAGCTTACTATGTCAACCACGGCCCGCGCCTATCGCTGCGCCTACCGCACCGTCAAGGCGAGGACCTGTACCTCACCCACGCCGGCCGAAAGCAGGAGCTCGGCGCAGGCTGAAGCGGTCGCGCCGGTGGTAAGCACGTCGTCAAGGAGCACAACCGCCGGGAGCTCTGTGCAGCCGCCGCGCCGTGCCGGACCGGCAAGCTGATAGTGCGAGGAGGCACGGCTGAAACGATCGGTTCTGCCCAGGGTCTTCTGGGAACTGTCGCCGGGGCTGCGGCGGAGGGCGGCAATTACCGGAACGCCGTGGGAGGTGCGCAGCCGACGCGCGAGGACGGCGACCTGGTCCCAGCCGCGTTGTGCGCGAGAGCGTCGTTGGGCCGGAACCGGAACAACCGGAGCCGGGACACAGCGCGTAGCGTAGGCGATACGCAGCAACGCCGCAAACAGTATGGCGAGGGGTTTGTAGTTTTCGAACTTGTAGAACCCGAGCAGCTTGCGCGCTCTCCCGCGGTACTCGAACAACGCGTAGGCGCTGGTGAACGAAAAAGCCGCGGTACGGCAGGTGCTGCACCACTCGTGCTCCGAGATGAGCGGACGACTGCAGCCTCGGCAGCGAGCTGTGCCGCCCTGTATCGCCTGCGGAGACTGGTCGGCGCAGCGGGATGCGCAGTCACGGCCGGTTCCCGGTATGATCAGCCCGTCGAGCAGTTCATCCAGCAAACCAGCGAGGCACGAGCCGCAGACCCCGGCTTTGCGAGCGCTCTCGACCAGCCACGTAGGCGCCCCCGCCGGCCCGGCTTCAGGGCTTGCCGCCGGCATGGCGCCGAGCCCGCAGCCGCAGAGCACACAGTGAGTCGGAATGAGAATCTGTATCACCGAGCTGACGCTGTTTCTGATAAGCGTCACACCGGTCCGGACGCTGCTCAGGGGCGGAGTGTTCCATCTCACAAATGATAATACCGGTTCCGCCGGCACAGCGCTTCGCTTATCCGGCCCGAAATCGAACTATTACTCGCGGTGACGCCATCGCGGTGTTTGACGGTCTCGCGCGACCGGCGTATATTAACTCGACTATGGAGCGCTACGATTATCTGCTCGCCGGAGGCGGGGCTGCGGGCCTGAGTTTAGCGTATCACATGCTACACAGCGGTTTGCGTGACCGTCGAATCGCGATCATCGACAAAGACCCGAAACGCAGCAATGACCGCACCTGGTGTTTCTGGACCGACCGTCCGTTCGTGTTTGACTCGGTAATCCGCAAGCGCTGGAACCGGATGGAGTTCATCGGCACAACCTATCGCAACGGTTACGAGCTGGCCCCGTACCAGTACTGCATGGTCCCCGGTATCGAGTTCTACACCGTCATGCATGACATTATCGAGCGCAGCCCCAATGTCGAGTTTGTACAGGGGATTGTGGAAGAGATCCGCGACACTGCCGACGGTGCTGAAGTGAAGCTCGAGGACGGCACAATCCTCTCAGGTGAATACCTGTTTGACAGTCTCCTGATTCCGGAGCAGTTTCACGTCGATACGAAACGCTATCACTTCATCAAGCAGCATTTTAAAGGCTGGTTCATCGAAACCGAGCTCGATTGCTTTGACCCGGATTCGATACGGTTCTTTGATTTTCGGGTGCCGCAGTACGGCGTGATGCGCTTTGTGTACATTCTGCCGTTTTCTGCGCGCAGTGCGCTCGTGGAGTATACCCTGTTCTCCGCCGAGCTGTTGAGTCGCGACGAGTACGAACGCGAGCTCAGAGACTACATCGAAAACGTGCTGGGCATTCACACCTATCGGATTGTCGAAGAGGAACAGGGCGTCATTCCGATGACCGATCAGAAGTTTGATCGGCGCGGCGGCCGCCACATTCTCTACACCGGCACCAAGGGCGGGCGCGTCAAAGCCTCGAGCGGGTTCGCGTTTCACCGAATCCAGCATGACTCGGCGGCAATCGTCGAGTCGCTCGAACGCTACGGCCATCCATTCGCTCTGCCGCGGGCGCCGCGGCGCTATCGCCTGCTCGACGCGATGCTGCTCCAGATCCTCTATCGCCACGGACAGCTCAGCGAAGAGGTGTTCACGCGGCTGTTCAAGCACAATCCGGTGCACCGCGTGCTGCGCTTTCTCAACGAAGAAACCTCGCTCGCTGAGGATCTGAAACTGATGGCCACGGTCCCATGGTGGCCGTTCATTCGGGGATTCATTCGTCTCAAAACGCTCGGTCCGTGACGACGAAGCGGCTTATGCCCCGCCGGAGCTGCCCCGCAGTTGCTGCTGCCAGTAGGCGAGCAGATTGAGCGCCTCGATCGGCGTTAGCTGCTCGATATCAAGCTTACTGAGCTCCGCCGTCACTATCTCGCCGGGGTCGAAGAGCTCGGCCTGCAGGGTTACAGCCTCACTCCCGGCGGCCGAACGCCCCGACCGCGCCGCCGGCTTCTCGTCTGCGGCGGCGCGGTCGGCGACAGTGCTGAACCGTTCTCCCACCGCGCCCTGCTCGCCGGCCTGTTCCCGGCGAACGAGCTCGCTCATGAGCTCCTCGGCACGTGCCAGTACTTCCTCAGGCAGACCGGCTATGCGGGCGACCTGCACTCCGTACGATTGGCTCGAGGGTCCCGAACGCACGCGTTTGAGAAACACGACCTCGCCGTCCTGTTCCGATACAGCCAACGAAAGGTTGAAGATGCTCTCTTCCGCGAGCTCGGTCAGCTCATGGAAATGGGTTGCGAACAGCGTACGGGGGCGCGCATGCCGCGCGAGGTACTCGGAGACCGCCCATGCGATCGCCAACCCGTCACGCGTGCTTGTGCCACGGCCGACTTCGTCCATAATGACGAGGCTTTCGGCGGTAGTGTTACGCAGAATATTGGCGGTTTCGTTCATCTCCACCAGGAAGGTCGACTCGCCGCGCGCGAGGTTGTCGGCGGCCCCCACACGACAGAAGATGCGATCGACGATGCCGACACGCGCTTCCTCGGCAGGCACGAAACTACCCGCTTGCGCCAGCAGCACGATCAGTGCAGTCTGCCGCAGAA